>QKGW01000499.1 GCA_003250275.1 Alphaproteobacteria bacterium | reverse complement strand
CGCCAAGATGGGCGGCGCGTATCCGGAACTCGGCCGCGCCGAAGCGCTGATCACCGAAACCCTCAAGCTCGAGGAAACCCGCTTCAAGGCGCTGCTCGACCGCGGCCTGCGCCTGCTCGACGACGAAACCGCCAACCTCGCCGCCGGCGGCGTGCTTCCGGGCGAAGTGGCGTTCCGCCTCTATGACACCTACGGCTTCCCGCTCGACCTCACCCAGGACGCGCTGCGCGCCCGCGGCATGAAGGTCGACGAGGCCGGCTTCAACGCCGCGATGGCGAAGCAGCGCGAAGACGCCCGTAAGGCTTGGGCGGGCTCGGGCGAAGCCGCTACCGAAAGCGTCTGGTTCGACCTCAAGGACAAGGTCGGCGCGACCGAATTCCTCGGCTACGACACCGAGGCCGCGGAAGGCACCGTCACCGCCCTGGTGGTGGACGGCCAGCCCGCCGAGACCGCCGAACCCGGCGCGGTCGCGATCCTGCTCAACCAGACGCCGTTCTACGGCGAAAGCGGCGGCCAGGTCGGCGATGCCGGCGAAATCACCTTCGAGAACGGCGCGCGCGTCGTCGTCACCGATACCCAGAAGAAGGTCGGCTCGCTGCACGTCCACGTCGGCATCCTCGAGGGCGGGGCGATCAAGGTCGGCGACGCCGCCCGCTGCGTCGTCGATCACGAGCGCCGCTCGGCGGTGCGCGCCCACCACTCGGCGACCCACCTGCTGCACGCCGCCCTGCGCCATCGCCTGGGCGAGCACGTGACGCAGAAGGGCTCGCTCGTCGCGCCCGACCGCCTGCGCTTCGACATCAGCCACCCGAAGCCGCTCTCCGCCGACGACCGCGCCGCGATCGAGGCCGAGATCAACGACCGCATTCGCGCCAACCTGCCCTCGACCACCCGCCTGATGGACCCCGAGTCCGCGATCGAGGCGGGCGCGATGGCGCTGTTCGGCGAGAAGTACGGCGATGAGGTCCGCGTCGTCTCGATGGGCGAGGGCGACGAAACCTTCTCGATCGAGCTGTGCGGCGGCACCCACGTCAAGCGCACCGGCGACATCGGCCTGTTCAAGATCGTCGCCGAAAGCGCCGTCGCCGCGGGCGTGCGCCGCATCGAGGCGGTGGTCGGCGGTGCCGCGGAGCACTACGTCGCCGAGCACGACGCGATCCTCCACAAGGCCGCCGACACCCTCAAGGCGCCGGTCACCGAAATCGCCGACCGCCTCAACCAGCTCCTCGAAGACAAGAAGCGCCTCGAACGCGAGCTTTCCGATACCCGTAAGAAGCTCGCGATGGGCGGCACCGGCGCGGCCGAAGGGCCGAAGACCGTCGCCGGCGCGGCGTTCGTCGGCAAGGTGCTCGAAGACGTGCCTGCCAAAGACCTCAAGGGCATGGCCGACGAAATCAAGAGCCAGATCGGCTCGGGCGTGGTCGCGCTGATCTCGGTGGTCGAAGGCAAGGCCTCGCTCGTCGTCGCCGCCACCTCCGATATCGTCGACCGCTTCAACGCCGTCGACCTCGTGCGCGCCGGGTCCGTCGCGCTCGGCGGCAAGGGCGGCGGCGGCCGCCCCGACATGGCCCAGGCCGGCGGCCCCGAAGGCGCCAAAGCCGACGCCGCGATCGCCGCGATCGAAGCCGCCATGTCGGAAAAGGCGGTGCATTAAAAGCAGAGCAGGGGCTCCGCCCCTGACCCCGCCGGAGGGTCTTGGACCCTCCGGACCTCCCGGACATTTCCAAAGGAAAAGGGCCCTCGAACGAGGGCCCTTTTCCTTTGGAAGCGAATGGGGTCTGGGGCCCACGGCCCCAGCGGGTCCAGGGCAGCGCCCTGGCCTGGTTTTCATGCGTCGCCTTTTCCGGCTTGACTTAGAGTGCGCTCCAAGGTGTAGCGAAGGGAGCGTCGGAACGGACGGAGGCGGCGATGAAGATCGGCGAGTTGGCGCGGCGGTGTGGGGTGTCGGAGCACACGCTGCGGTATTACGAGCGCATCGGTTTGCTGCCGCGGCCGCCGCGCGCGGCATCCGGGCATCGGGAGTACGATCCCGCGGTTCTGGTGTGGATCGAGTTTCTCGGGCGGCTGAAGACCACCGGGATGCCGATTGCCGGGATGCTGGAGTACGCGCGGCTGCGCGACGAGGGGCCCGCGACCGCGCCTGCGCGGCGGCGGCTGCTCGAAGCGCATCGCGACGGCGTACGCGCCCATGTCGCCGAGCTTCAGGCCTGCCTCGCCGTCCTCGACACCAAGATCGCCGGATACGCTGGCGACGCACAGGTGGAGACGGACCATGATGACGCATCAGACACAGACCGAGAGCCGCTACGAGACCGGCCTGCGCGTTCTGTCGGAGGTTGACGGAGCCGCGGGCGAGAAGGTGGTGGCGAGTTTGGCCGGGATCGCCCCGGA
>QKGW01000058.1 GCA_003250275.1 Alphaproteobacteria bacterium | reverse complement strand
TGCAGCAGCTCCAGCTTGTCGCGGATCGCCGGCACCGCCTTGAAGAACTCGACGCCCTCGTCGACGGTGAGCTGGAGCACGTCGGCGATCGACTTGCCCTTGTAGCGGATGTCGAGGGTCTCGCGGTTGTAGCGCTTGCCTTTGCAGACGTCGCACTCGACGTAGACGTCGGGGAGGAAGTGCATCTCGATCTTGATCACGCCGTCGCCCTGGCAAGCCTCGCAGCGCCCGCCCTTGACGTTGAACGAGAAGCGGCCCGGCTTGTAGCCGCGCGCCTGCGCCTCGGGCAGCGCCGCGAACCAGTCGCGGATCGGCGTGAACGCGCCGGTGTAGGTGGCGGGGTTGGAGCGCGGCGTGCGCCCGATCGGCGACTGGTCGATGTCGACGATCTTGTCGATCGCGGCGAGGCCGACGATCTCGTCGTGCGGCAGCGGCAGGTCGCGCGCGCCGTTGAGCTGGCGCGCAATCGACTTGTAGAGAGTTTCGAGGATCAGCGTCGACTTGCCGCCGCCCGAAACGCCGGTGACGGCGGTGAAGGTGCCCAAGGGGATGTCGACGTCGACGTTGCGGAGGTTGTTGCCGCGCGCGCCGCGGATGCCGATGAACAGGCCGTTGCCCTTGCGCCGCTCGGCGGGGACGGGGACCGTCCGCGCGCCGGTGAGATACTGGCCGGTGAGGCTTTCCTCGCTCGCCATGATCGCGTCCGGCGTGCCTTCCGCCACCACCCTGCCGCCGAGCACGCCCGCGCCCGGACCCATGTCGATGACGTAGTCGGCGGCGCGGATCGCGTCCTCGTCGTGCTCGACCACGATCACCGTGTTGCCAAGGTCGCGCAGGCGCTGGAGCGTCGCGAGCAGGCGATCGTTGTCGCGCTGATGCAGGCCGATCGAGGGTTCGTCGAGGACGTAGAGCACGCCCGAGAGGCCCGAGCCGATCTGCGAGGCGAGGCGGATGCGCTGGCTTTCGCCGCCCGAGAGCGTGCCCGAGGTGCGCGCGAGCGAAAGATAGTCGAGCCCGACGTTGGCGAGGAAGCGCAGGCGCTCGTCGATTTCCTTGAGGATGCGGCGGGCGATCTCGCGGTGCTTGTCGGAGAGCTGGGCGTCGAGCTCGCGGAACCACACCAGCGCCTCGCCGATTGCGAGGCGGCTGATCTCGGCGATGTTCCGTCCGGCGATCTTCACCGCCAGCGCCTCGGGCTTGAGGCGGTCGCCGTGGCAGGCCTCGCACGGCGAGCTGGTCTGGTACTTCGAGATTTCCTCGCGGATCCACGAGGAATCGGTTTCGCGGAAACGGCGTTCGAGGTTGGGGATCACCCCTTCGAACGGCTTGTTGGTTTCGTAGTGGCGGGTGCCGTCTTCGAGCACCAGGCGGATCGGCGTGCGGCCGGTGCCGTAGAGAATCGCGTGCTTCGCGTCTTCCGGCAGGGCGCGCCAGGGCAGGCGGGAATCCGTGCCGTAGTGGCGGCACACCGCTTCGAGCGATTGCGCGGCGATCTGCGACGAGGTGCCCATCCACGGCGCAATCGCGCCGGCGTCGGTGCGCTTGGTCGGGTCGGGGACGACGAGCTGCGGGTCGATCGACATCCGCACGCCGAGGCCGTCGCATTCCGGACACGCGCCGAACGGGTTGTTGAACGAGAACAGGCGCGGCTCGATCTCGTCGATGGTGAAGCCCGACACCGGGCAGGCGAACTTGGCCGAATAGGTGTGGCGCGCGCCGGTCTCGGCGTCCTCGGCGTAGGCGAGGCCGTCGGCGAGGTCGAGGATGGTTTCGAGCGATCCGGCGAGGCGGCTCTCGATGCCTTCCTTCACCACCACGCGGTCGACCACCACCTCGATGTCGTGCTTGAACTTCTTGTCGAGCGCCGGGGCGTCCTCGATCGCGTAGAGCGTGCCGTCGATCTTGACGCGCTGGAAGCCGCGCGCCTGGAGGTCCCGCAGCTCCTTCTTGTATTCACCCTTGCGGCCGCGCACCACCGGCGCGAGGAGATAGAGCCGCATGCCCTCGCCGAGCGCCATGATCCGGTCGACCATCTGCGACACCGTCTGGCTCTCGATCGGCAGGCCGGTGGCGGGCGAGTGGGGCACGCCGATGCGCGCCCAGAGGAGGCGCATGTAGTCGTGGATCTCGGTGACCGTGCCGACCGTCGAGCGCGGGTTGCGCGAGGTCGTCTTCTGCTCGATCGAGATCGCCGGCGAAAGGCCCTCGATGCCGTCGACGTCGGGCTTCTGCATCATTTCGAGAAACTGGCGGGCATAGGCCGAGAGGCTCTCGACGTAGCGGCGCTGCCCCTCGGCATAGATGGTGTCGAAGGCGAGCGAGGACTTCCCCGAGCCCGACAAACCGGTGATCACCACCAGCCGATTCTTCGGAATCTCGACGGTGATGTTGCGCAGGTTGTGTTCGCGCGCGCCGCGAACGGACAGGAGCGGCGTTTCAGCGGAAAATTGCGGATCGGGACTCATTTGTTTCAGTTATGTCTCATGTATTGAGGAATCCCTTGGCTCTGAACGCCAAAAGGACGGGGTGCCGGTTGGGCCTCTAGGCCTAGAATTCGTCGTCTTGCCTGCTAATCAATCAATTCGCTGCCCAAAAAATGGGTGGCTCCGCAAGCGCCCGAAACGGTGTGATCAAGGCTTGCGCAAAGTCGTTCGACTTGGTAGGGCTAACGCACATGTTCGGAGGTGGAATCCGCGCGACGGGGGTCTGTGCTGGGTTCCGAACACCTCCGTCACGGGGACAAACGAACGCGGAAGCAAACCGCACACCGCAGGGGCCGTTTCAAACTTGGCTTACTTCATTCAACAACTCATCAATGGTCTGACTCTGGGGGCGATCTACGGATTGATCGCCATCGGGTACACCATGGTTTACGGGATCATCGGCATGATCAATTTCGCCCACGGCGAAATTTACATGATCGGTGCATTCATTTCGGTCATCACCTTCCTGGTGCTCCAGTCGGTCGGCATGGGCTTCGTGCCGCTGGTGCTCGTGGTGATGCTCATTGCCTCCATGCTGTTCACTTCGGTCTACGGCTGGACGATCGAACGTATTGCGTATCGGCCCCTCCGCCGGGCGCCGCGCCTTGCCGCCCTGATCTCGGCGATCGGTATGTCGATCGCGCTCCAGAATTATGTGCAGCTCACTCAGGGTGCAAGGGTGAAGGCGCTGGCTCCGATCATCTCGGGCGGCATGACCCTGTTCGAGCAGAACGGTTTCGAGGTGCGCCTGTCGTACCTGCAGATCTTCATCATCATTCTCACCATGGCGCTGATGGCGGGCTTCAGCTACCTGATCGACCGCACGCCGCTCGGGCGCCAGCAGCGCGCCTGCGAGCAGGATCGCACCATGGCCGCGCTCGTCGGCGTGAACGTCGACCGCACGATTTCGACCACCTTCGTGATGGGCGCCGCGCTCGCCGCCGTGGCGGGCATGATGGTGACTCTCTATTACGGCGTGGTGGACTTCTTCATCGGCTTTCTCGCCGGTGTGAAGGCGTTCACCGCTGCGGTGCTGGGCGGCATCGGCTCGTTGCCGGGCGCGATGCTGGGCGGCCTTCTGATCGGCCTCATCGAGGCCTTCTGGTCCGCCTATTTCACCATCGAATACAAGGACGTCGCGACGTTCTCGATCCTTGTTCTGGTGTTGATCTTCCGTCCCACCGGCCTGCTCGGCAAGCCCGAAATCGAGAAGGTGTAAGACGATGTCGGAGACCAAGATCAAAGTGGGCGCCGCCGAGACGTCCCTGCCGGCAATGGCGAAGGACGTGCTCATGACCGCCGTCATCGCCCTCGTGCTCGCGGTGCCGTTCATCGGCCTCAAGAGCGACAGCGTCGGCACCGCCCTCGAACTCTACACCCGCTGGCCGGAGATGTTCGCGATCATCGGCGCCGTCCTCGTCGGCCGCGTCGCGTTCCTGCTGCTGCGCCTCCGCCGCGACCAGCCGCGCGCGCAGTCGGCGCAGAAGCGCGCCGGGGTGAAGGAACTCGCGGCGAACTGGGGCGGAAAGCACATCGTCCTGATCGGCGTGGCCGGCTTCGCTTGCGCCGCGCTGCTGCCGATGATGCCGTTCGCCAGCCGCTACACCGTCGACATCGCGACCACCTTCCTCATCTACGTGATGCTCGGTTGGGGCCTCAACATCGTGGTCGGCCTCGCCGGCCTGCTCGATCTCGGCTACGTCGCGTTCTACGCGGTGGGCGCGTATTCCTACGCGCTGCTCTCCACCGAGCTCGGCTGGTCGTTCTGGGTCTGTCTGCCGCTCGCGGGCGTGTTCGCCGCGGCGTTCGGCGTGATGCTCGGCTTCCCGGTGCTGCGTCTGCGCGGCGACTATCTCGCCATCGTCACCCTCGGGTTCGGCGAGATCATCCGCGTCGTGCTCACCAACTGGGTGGATTTCACCAAGGGTCCGAACGGCATCTCGGGCGTGCCGCGCCCGAGCTTCTTCGGCTATTCGTTCAGCCGCGGCGGCGAGCAGACTTTCCACGACCTGCTCGGCATCGCGTACTCCTCGCAGCACCGCGTGGTGTTCCTCTACTTCCTCATTCTCATCCTCGCCGGGCTGACCAACTGGTTCACCCTGCGGATGCGCAAGCTCCCCACCGGCCGTGCCTGGGAAGCGCTGCGCGAGGACGAGATCGCCTGCCGGTCGCTCGGCATCAATCCGACCAACGTCAAGCTTTCGGCGTTTGCGCTCGGTGCGATGTTCGCGGGCTTCGCCGGGTCGTTCTTCGCCACCCGTCAGGGTTTCGTCAGCCCCGAGAGCTTCACCTTCATGGAGTCCGCGATCATCCTCGCGATCGTGGTGCTCGGCGGCATGGGCTCGCAGATGGGCGTTGTGCTCGCCGCGTTCGCGCTGGTGATCCTTCCCGAGTGGTTCCGTGACTTCCAGCAGTACCGGATGTTCCTGTTCGGCGCCGCGATGGTGCTGATCATGGTGCTGAAGCCCACGGGCGTGATGGGCCGCCGCGAGCCGACGATCCGTCTGCACAAGAAGAAAGACGCCGCCGAGGACGCCGAGGCTCAGCCGGAGATCGCCCAATGACCGCCGTTCCGATGACTGAGCCGATGGGCCAGTCCCTGCTCGATGTCGAGCATCTGACGATGCGTTTCGGTGGTCTCACCGCCATCGACGACCTGTCGTTCACCGCGCGCCGCAAGGAGATCACTTCGATCATCGGCCCGAACGGCGCGGGCAAGACCACCGTGTTCAACTGCCTCACCGGCTTCTACAAGCCGACCGTGGGCCGGTTGAAGTTGAGCCACCCGGAGAAGGGCGAGCACTACCTGGAACGCATGGACGGCTTCCGCATCGCGCAGGTCGCGGACGTCGGGCGTACCTTCCAGAACATCCGCCTGTTCCCGAAGATGACGGTGCTCGAAAACCTCATCGTCGCGCAGCACAACGTGCTGATGCGGGCCTCGGCGTTCGCCGTCGCCGGTCTGTTCGGCCTCGCGCGCTACCGCGATGCCGAGAAGGCCGCGGTGGAGAAGGCCTGCCACTGGCTCGAGAAGGTCAACCTGATCGAGCGCGCCGACTGGGAGGCGGGCAACCTGCCGTACGGCGATCAGCGCCGTCTCGAAATCGCCCGCGCGATGTGCATCGACCCGGTGCTGCTCTGCCTCGACGAACCCGCCGCGGGCCTCAACCCGCGCGAGTCCCTCGAACTCAACACCCTGCTCACCGCGATCCGCGACGAACAGGGGATCGGCATCCTCCTCATCGAGCACGACATGAGCGTGGTCATGGGGATCTCCGACCACATCGTGGTGCTCGACCACGGCCGGAAGATCTCCGACGGCGACCCGAACTTCGTGCGTAACGACCCGACCGTGATCAAGGCGTATCTCGGCGAAGAGGAGGAGGAAGGCGACCATGCTTAAGATCGAGGGCGTCCATACCTTCTACGGCCAGATCGAGGCGCTGAAGGGCGTGGACCTGCACATCAAGCAGGGTGAGATCGTCACCCTGATCGGCGCCAACGGCGCGGGCAAGTCGACGCTGCTGATGACGGTGTTCGGCAACCCGAAATGCCGCCAGGGGCGCGTGGTTTACGAAGGTCAGGACATCACCGGCGTTCCGGCGCACGAGATCGTCCGCCTCGGCATCGCGCAGTCGCCGGAAGGGCGGCGCATCTTCCCGCGCATGACGGTGTACGAGAACCTCCAGATGGGCGCGCTGCCGACCGACGGCAGCACCTTCGAGGAGGACATCCGCGAGGTCTTCGACCTGTTCCCGCGCCTCGAGGAACGCCGCAACCAGCGCGGCGGCACGCTCTCGGGCGGCGAGCAGCAGATGCTCGCGATCGGCCGCGCGATGATGAGCAAGCCGCGCCTGCTGCTGCTCGACGAACCGTCTCTCGGCCTCGCGCCGCTGGTGGTCCGTCAGATCTTCGACATCATCAAGAAGATCAACGAGAAGGGCGTCACCGTCTTCCTCGTCGAGCAGAACGCGTTCCATGCCCTCAAGCTCGCCCATCGCGGCTACGTGATGGTCAACGGCGTGATCACCATGACCGGCCCCGGGCAGGAACTCCTGGCCAACCCGGAAATCCGCGCCGCGTATCTCGAAGGAGGCCACTGATGATCGAGGTTCTGGGCTCCAGCCTGACGGTCTTCCTCATCTTCACCTGCGTGATGATGGGCTGGATCGCGTTCATGACCGGCCGTGCGCTCGCCAACACCTGGCGGCCCCGCTGGCAGGTGGTGCCGTACGCGGTCCTGCTCGGCCTGGCCAACCGCTTCTTCGTCTTCGCGCTGTTCGAGGGCCCGCTGTTCTCGTTCACCGGTTGGGTGATCGGCACCGCGATCATGGTCGTCGTCGGCCTCGCGTCCTACCGCGAGAAGCAGGCGTTCAAGATGGTTGCACAGTATCCCTGGCTCTATGAGCGCAGCGGCCCGTTCGATTGGCGGGAACGCAAGCACGGTTCGGCCTGAACGGGCCGAACCGCAAGATACCCAAGGGGAGACACAAGCCCCGCTACTACGCCGCACCGCGGCAGGTAACATGAGTTCGGGTGGTAACAAAACAACGACGAAGGACAACTTCGAGCACGTCGAGCAAGTGTAAACCTCTCCACGAGGCAATTTTCCCCTTCCCGCGGAAGGGTTTCATCCCCACACAATATCGATGCCGGGAACCGGTGCCGAGTGGGGGCTGAAGCCGGGTAGGCGAAGTTGAACAGGTGACTTAATCCATGGAGGCTATCGGATGTTGAAGAAGGCTTTGATTTTGGGTGTTGCGGCGACCGCGCTCACCACCGGCGTGGCTCAGGCCGACATTCTCGTCGGTGTTGCGGGTCCGCAGACCGGCGCGTACGCGACCTTCGGCGAGCAGGTGTTCATCGGGGCGCGTCAGGCGGTCAAGGACATCAACGCGAAGGGCGGTGTGCTCGGTCAGAAGCTGCAGCTCCTCGAGGGTGACGACGCCTGCGATCCGAAGCAGGCGGTGGCGGTTGCCAACCAGATGGTCAACCGCGGCGCGGTGTTCGTCGACGGTCACTTCTGCTCCGGTTCCTCGATCCCGGCCTCGGCCGTGTATCAGGAAGAGGGCGTGGTGATGATGTCCTACGGCTCGACCAACCCGAAGCTGACCGAGCAGGGCTTCGCGAACATCTACCGCGTCTGCGGCCGTGACGACCAGCAGGGCCCGACCGCGGCCGAGCTGATCCTCTCGAAGTTCAAGGGCAAGAAGCTCGCGGTCCTGCACGACAAGAGCGCGTACGGTAAGGGTCTCGCCGACGAAACCAAGAAGGCGCTGAACGCCAAGGGCTTCCAGGAGACCATGTACGAAGCCTACACCGCGGGCGAGAAGGACTACTCGGCCCTGGTGACCAAGATGAAGCAGGCCGGCATCGACGTGATCTACCTCGGCGGCTACCACTCCGAAGGCGGCCTGATCATCCGTCAGGCGAAGGAGCAGGGCCTCAACGCGGTGATGGTCGGCGGCGACGCGCTCGGCACCTCCGAGTTCGCCACCATCGCCGGCAAGGCGGCGGACGGCACGCTCTTCACCTTCAACCCCGATCCGCGTAAGGACCCGGCCAACAAGGCGGTCGTCGAATCCTTCCGCGCCAGCGGCTTCGAGCCGGAAGGCTACACCCTTTACTCCTACGCCGCGATGCAGGCGTTCGCCCAGGCCGCGGCCAAGGCGGGCAACACCAAGGCTCCGGAGGTCAACAAGGCGCTCAAGGCCAACACCTTCGACACCCTGCTGGGCAAGATCGGCTTCGACTCCAAGGGCGATCCGAAGGCCCCGGGCTTCCTCTTCTACGAGTGGAAGAACGGCAACTTCGACTACATGAAGTAAGCTGCGCTTCGCGCGGACACGGCACCCCCGGAGGCGACTCCGGGGGTGTTTTCGTTGCCCTTCCCATCGCCGCGCCGATGCTCTAGGCTACGCCGACTTTCCGCGTTACCCCGTTTGAAGAAGAGGTAGACCATGGCCGGATCGGTCAACAAAGTGATTCTCATCGGCAATCTCGGCCGCGATCCCGAAGTCCGCAGCATGTCCAACGGCGGCAAGGTGGTGACGCTCAATCTCGCGACCTCGGAAAGCTGGAACGACCGCCAGAGCGGCCAGCGCCAGGAGCGCACCGAGTGGCACCGCGTGGTGATCTTCAACGAGAACCTCGGCCAGGTGGCGGAGAAGTATCTCCGCAAGGGCAGCAAGGTCTACGTCGAGGGCTCGCTCCAGACCCGTAAGTGGACCGATCAGAGCGGTGCCGAGAAGTACACCACCGAGGTGGTGCTGCAGCGCTTCCGCGGCGAGCTGACGATGCTCGACGGCGCCCGCCAGGGCGGCGAGAGCGGCGGCGACTTCGGCGGCGGCTACGGCGGCGGCTCCTCGCAGCAGGGCGGCGGCCGCCAGAGCGGCGGCTGGGATGCGCCCGCGTCGTCGTCGCTCGACGACGACATTCCGTTCTAAATCGTGGCCGAGGGGATGCGCGTCGGCTTTGACGTCCGTAGTTACGGCGCTGCGAGCGATCCCCATCGGCACGATTTCATCCAGTTGGTGCTGCCGCTCTCGGGCGGCTTCGCGATCGACGTCGACGGCGCCGAATCCGGGTTGTCCCCCGGGTTCGGCGCCTTCGTCGCTTCCGGGATGCGGCACACCCAGGAGGGGCAGGGGCCGAACCGCTCGCTGATCGTCGATCT
>QKGW01000244.1 GCA_003250275.1 Alphaproteobacteria bacterium | reverse complement strand
CCGCGCCGAGGCGCTCGGGCACGTCGACACGTTGCAGCCGCCGTTCTCGGCGATCCGCCGCGATGCCGCCGAGGCCGAACTGCCGTGGTGCCTCGAACACGGCACCGGCGTGATCGTCTATTCGCCGATGCAGTCGGGCCTGCTTTCCGGCGGCTTCACCGCCGAGCGCGCCGCGAGCCTGCCCGCCGACGACTGGCGCTCGCGCAATCCCGAGTTCACCGGCGACAATCTCGTGCGCAACCTCGCCTTCGTCGACGCGCTGAAGCCGATCGCGGAGCGCCACGAGGTCGGCGTCGGCGCGGTGGCGGTGGCTTGGGTGCTCAACAACCCGGGCGTCACCGCCGCGATCGTCGGCGCGCGCTCGCCCGAGCAGGTGGACGGCTGGCTGCCCGCCGCGAGCCTCGAACTCGAACCCGGCGACCTTGCCGAGATCGGCGAGGCGCTCGCCACCCTGCGCGTCGGCACCGGCCCGCTCTCGCCGGTCTGATCGCGGCGACGCACAAAAAAAGCCGCCCGGAGGACGACTCCGGGCGGCTTTTTCGCGGGTGCGGCGGATCAGAACAGGAAGCGCGAACGGATCGTCCCGTCGATCGCGTCGAGCGCCTTGCGGAAGCCCTGGCCGGGTTCGATGTCGGCCTCGACGTCGACCACCACGTAGCCGACCTCGCCGTCGGTGCGGAGGTACTGGCCCGAGATGTTGATCCCCTTGCCGGAGAAGATGTCGTTGATGCGCGAGATCACGCCCGGCACGTTGCGGTGGATGTGCATGAAGCGGGTCGCGGTGCCCTGCACCGGCAGCGCCACTTCCATGAAGTTGACGGTGCCGAGGGTCGAGCCGTTGTCGGAGTAGGTGATCAGCTTGTCCGCCACCTCGGTACCGATGTTGGCCTGGGCCTCCTGGGTCGAGCCGCCGACGTGCGGGGTGAGGATGACGTTGGGTATCCCGCGCAGCGGCGAGACGAACTCGTCGTCGTTGCTCGCCGGTTCGGTCGGGAACACGTCGACCGCGGCGCCGCCGATGTCGCCCGACTTCAGCGCCGCGGCGAGCGCGTCGATGTCGACGACGTTGCCGCGCGAGGCGTTGATCAGCAGCGCGCCCTTCTTCATCTGGCCGATCTCGGTGGCGCCGAACATCCCCTTGGTCTGCGCCGTCGCCGGGACGTGCAGGGTGACGATGTCGGAGGAGCGCAGAAGCTGCTCCATGGTGTGGCAGGCCTTGGCGTTGCCGAGCGCGAGCTTGTTGACGATGTCGAAGTACTGCACTTCGAGGCCGAGCGCCTCGGCGAGGATCGAGAGCTGCGAGCCGATGTGGCCGTAGCCGATGATGCCGAGCTTCTTGCCGCGCACCTCGTGGGCGCCCTTGGCCGACTTCAGCCACTTGCCCGCGTGCGCCGCCGCCGATTTCTCGGGGATGCCGCGGTAGAGCATGATCATCTCGCCGAGCACCATCTCCGCCACCGAGCGGGTGTTGGAGTAGGGCGCGTTGAACACCGGGATGCCCGCCATCTTCGCGGCCTTGAGGTCGACCTGGTTGGTGCCGATGCAGAAGCAGCCGACCGCCATCAGCTTCGGCGCCTGCGCGATCACCTGCTCGGTCAGGCGCGTGCGCGAGCGGATGCCGACGATGTGCGCGTCCGAGATTGCGTCGCGCAGGGCGACGCCATCGAGCGCGCCGGGGTAGCAGTCGACATTGGTGTAGCCCGCGACGTTGAGCGCGTGGACCGCGTTGTCGTGGATGCCCTCGAGCAGCACGACCTTGATCTTATCCTTGGGCAGGGAGAGCTTGCTCACCGGGAGCCTCCGACACTAATCTGCGATTCCGCCCGGTTTTCCGGGCAAACGCACAATAGGCCCAACCGGCCGCCCGCGCCAATTGCGTTTTGCGCAAGGCCCCCGGGACGCTGCCGCAACCGATCGGAGACGAAGAGATGGCCGACGCCGTCAAGACCCGCCTCGCCGAGCTTGGCTTGAGCTTGCCGAATTCCGCCGCCCCGGTGGCCAATTACGTGCCCTACCACGTCGAGGACGGCATGGTGTTCATCTCCGGTCAGCTGCCGATGACCGACGCCGGGCTCTACGCCACCGGCCGCGTCGGCGCGGACGTCGACGCCGCCACCGCCACCGAGGCCGCCAAGCTCGCCGCGCTGCAGTCGATCGCCAAGCTCGACGACGCCACCGGCGGCAACCTCGAGCGCGTCGCCAAGATCCTCCGCGTCGACGTGTTCGTCGCCTCGGCGGTGGATTTCTACGACCAGCCGGTGGTCGGCAACGGCGCGTCCGATCTCTTCGTCGCCGCGTTCGGCGAGGCCGGCCGCCACACCCGCAACGCGGTGGGCGTCGCGGTGCTGCCGCGCAACGCTCCGGTCGAAGTCACGGTGATCGCGAAGCTCAAGGACTGAG
>QKGW01000109.1 GCA_003250275.1 Alphaproteobacteria bacterium | reverse complement strand
GCGTTGCTCGACCGCGACGGCACCATCATCGTCGAACGCGACTACCTCGGCGATCCGGCGGGGGTGGAGCTGATCCCCGGCGCGGCGGCGGCGCTGCGCCGCCTCGCCGCGATGGGCTACGCGCTCGTCGTGCTCACCAACCAGTCGGGCGTCGCGCGCGGCTACTTCGGCCTCGACGACGTCGCGCGCGTGCACGGCCGCCTCGAGGCCTTGCTCACCGCCGAAGGCGTGCGTCTCGACGGCGTCTACATCTGCCCGCATGGCCCCACCGACGCCTGCGACTGCCGCAAGCCGCTGCCGGGCATGGCGCACGCCGCCGCGCGCGACCTCGGCCTCGATCTCGCGCGCTCGGTGATGATCGGCGACAAGAAGGTCGACCTCGACCTCGGCCGCGCCGTCGGCGCGCGCGCGGTGCTGGTGCGCACCGGCCACGGCGCGAAGGAAGAGGCCAAGGCGGCCCCCGCCGCCGACTTCGTCGCCGACGATCTCGCCGCCGCAGCCGACTGGCTCGCGCGCGAAAATATGCTATAAGCGTTCCGGGGAGTACCCGCGTCCTCACCGGCGCGGCGGTTTTTGCGGGCTGGCGGTACTTGGCGAAAGGTTCGATTCGGCCATGACGACCGATGCTGCCCCGCCGTCCGCCTGGGCGGTCCTGCGCGACGCGTTGCGCGATTCCTATCTCGTGATCCTGACATTCGTGGTGATGTTCATCGGCGTCGGCCAGATGAGCGCGCGCGCCGGTCTCGACGCCGTGCAGACCGCGCTGATGACGATCCTCACCGTCGCCGCCCCGGCGCAGGCGGCGGCCACCCAGATCCTCGCCAACGGCACCGACGGTGCCGCGTGGATCACCGCGATCACCGCGGTGGTGGTGATCAACCTGCGCTTCATCGTCATGGTCGCCTCGGTGATGGCGCGCCTGCCGCGCCTCTCGGTGCCGCGCACGGTGGTCACCCTCGGCTTCCTCTCGGCAAGCTCGTTCGCGGTGATCTTTCCGCGCCTGATCGGCGAGCATCCGCCGCGCCGCCCGGCGCTCTACGTCGGCCTCACCTGCCTCTGCTGCGCCACCTCGGCGACCCTCGGCGCGGTGATCGGCCAGAGCATGTCGGGCGGGCTCGCGCCGCTCTGGGGGGCGTTGCTCGGCGCGGTGGTGCCGACCTACTTCGCCACCCTGATCGCCGGGCAGTGGAAGGACAAGGTACTGATGCTCAACGCCCTCGCCGGCGCGATATTGGTGCCGGTCGCGGCGCCCTGGCTCGGCGCGAGCGCGCTGCTTCTGGTGCCGCTCGTCTTCGCCGTCGTCACCACTCTCGGCGCGCGGAGGAAGGCCAATGCTTGAGCCCTGGCAGATCTGGGCGGTCGCCCTCGGCGGCGGCCTCTCCACCCTCGCGATCCGAATGCTGCCGATGGTGGCGCTGCGCAACATCGGCGACGGCGCGTTCCGCGACATCCTCGACCGCACCGGCTTCGGCGTGATGGGCGGCCTCGTCGCGCAGACCGCGCTCAACACCGGGCGCGCGCTGTTCTCCCACGCCGGCGGCGCGTCGATGCAGCACCTCGGCATGGCCTGGGGCATCCTCGCCGTCGCGATCGCGTTCACCGTCTCGGTGCGGTTCAAGTGGAAGCTGCCCGCGGCGCTGATCGGGCTCGCCTTCCTCGGCGTCGGCGGCTGGGCGTTCGCCGCCTGAAAGCCTTGACACCCGAGGGCGCGGCGGCTTTGCTTCAGCGGAATCATCAAGGAGCCGCCATGTCCTGCGTCGTCGCCGAATCCGAGAGCCTGAGCAACTACCTCGAAGTCTCCGCCGAGCGGATGCGCGCGGCGGCGACTTTCGAACTCGACGCCGAATTCAACCGCGCGGTCGAGGCGATCGTCGCCGCGCTCACCGCCGGCAGGCCGCTCCTGATCTGCGGCAACGGCGGCTCGATGGCGGACGCGCAGCACATCGCGGGCGAACTCGTCGCGCGCTTCCTGCTCAACCGCAAGGGCCTGCCGGTGATCGCGCTCGGCTCCAACGCCGCGACCCTCACCGCCTGGGCCAACGACGTCGACTATCCCTCGCTGTTCGCGCGCGAGGTCGAGGCGTTCGGCTGCAAGGACGCGGTGCTGCTGGGGATTTCCACCTCCGGCAACTCGCCGAACGTGCTCGCCGCGTTCGCTAAGGCCAAGGCGATGGGGATCACCACCATCGCCCTCACCGGCGGCAGCGGCGGCAAGATGGCCGAACCCGGCGCGGTCGACATCGTCCTCTGCCCCGCCGCCCCCAATACCGCCGCGATCCAGGAAATCCATACCCCGATCTACCACCTCCTCTGCAAGCAGGTGGAAGCCCGCTGCGCCGCCGCGCTCGGGTAAGGCCGGGAAGGAAAGACGTCGCGGAGCGCCCGAGTCCCTCCGCGAGTTTTT
>QKGW01000472.1 GCA_003250275.1 Alphaproteobacteria bacterium | reverse complement strand
CTACACATCCCGGTTCGAGCGTGCTATACAGCCGCCCTCACGACGTTGCCGCGGCATCGTCGGTCCCTGGTGGGGGATAGTTTAACGGTAGAACAGCGGACTCTGACTCCGTCAGTCGAGGTTCGAATCCTCGTCCCCCAGCCATTCAAAAACGGTCCCGGTTTCCGGGGCCGTTTTTTTATTGGCTCGGGCGGGGGGAGCGCCGTCTCGCATGAAAATAGACGTTGCGGAAGTTCCGCGCATATGGCGTTGATTGGCGGAATTGCCGTCATTCATGGAGGGGGAATTGGAGGCTGGCGATCAGGTTCCGTGGTTTATCGCGTTTCTGCCGTTGGTGATGTTTTCGCTTCTGGCGATTCCCTATGCGTTCGGCGTGTATTATCTCGCCAAGCGCATGGGCAAGAACAAATGGCTGTGGGCGATTCTCACGCTCGTGCCGTTCGTGAATTTCGTCTTTGCGGCCTACGTGGTGTTCAAGGTGATCTATTACGTGATCGACGCGCTCAACGAGCTGAAGGCCCGGCCCGCCTGAGCGCCTCGCGCCGCGCCGAATACGAAACGTCCCCGATCGCTCGGGGACGTTTTTTGTCGGCCAGTCCGGTTCAGCGCGCCGAGACCTGATCCGGGTTCTCTCCGGCGCCTGCCGCCTTGAGGCGGTTGGGGCAGGTGCGGAAATGCTCGTCGCTGCATTCGGATTTGTTGCAACTGCCGCAGCGGGTCATCTCGTCGGGCAGGGGAGCGACGACGTGCCGATGCCACATGTTCTTCCACCAGCCCATGGCAGAGCCCTCCGCAACAAAATATCGCGAAGCGTAGCAAAGAACGTGGAATTGGTCTAGAGACCGAAATATCCTCAGAATACGTGCGGGCTTCGACTCGAAAGAAACGAAGGGATATCAGCCCTTCTGCGCCTCTTCGTGGTGCTGGATCACTTCCTTGATCACGAAGTTGAGGAACTTCTCGGCGAACTCGGGGTCGAGATCGGCGTCGTGCGCGAGGTTGCGCAGGCGGGCGATCTGCTCCTTCTCGCGCGCCGGGTCCGAGGGCGGCAGGGCGTGCTCGGCCTTCAGCTTTCCGACCCGTTTGGTGCACTTGAAGCGCTCGGAGAGGAGATAGATCAGCGCCGCGTCGATGTTGTCGATGCTGGCGCGGAGCTGCTTGAGTTCGGGGAGAATCGGCGCGTCGGTCATGTTCGGGCGGGTTTCCGTGGTCGGTGGTCGGACCCCCGACTGTCCGGCGAACGCCCGCCCGGATCAAGCCTTTTCCGCTCAGGGCAGCAACGGGTTGCCGCCCGAGGCGGTGAGCAGCGACATGAATTCCTTGCGGGTGTCGGAATTGGAGCGGAACACCCCGAGCATGTGGCTGGTGATCATCGAGACGCCCGGCTTGTGCACGCCGCGGGTGGTCATGCACTGGTGTCCGGCCTCGATCACCACCGCGACGCCAGCCGGTTCCAGCACCTTGTTGATCGTGTCGGCGATCTGCACGGTGAGCTTTTCCTGGATCTGTAGCCGCTTGGAATACGCCTCGACGACCCGCGCGAGCTTGCTGATGCCGACGACGCGCTTGGTCGGCATGTAGGCGACGTGGGCGCGGCCGATGATCGGCACCATGTGGTGTTCGCAGTAGCTCTCCACGCGGATGTCGCGCAGCATCACCATCTCGTCGTAGCCCTCGACCTCCTCGAAGGTGCGGCGGAGGTATTCCTCGGGGTCGACGGCGTAGCCCGCGAAGAACTCCTCGTAGGCGCGCGCGACGCGGGCCGGCGTGTCGATCAGCCCTTCGCGGGTAACGTCGTCTCCGGCCCAGCGGATCAGGGTGCGGATCGCTTCCTCGGCCTCCGCGCGGGTCGGCCGCGTCGCCGCGAGATTGGCGTCCAGCGCGGGTTTCGCTGTCTTCGGAAGCGTGTTCACTCTCGGTCTCCTCGGGTCTGAATTCCTGCCCATAAATGTTGGCAAGGGGGCCGCGCGGTCAAGCCCGGATCAGCCCGCGAGCGCCTGGCCGAGGTCGGCGATCAGGTCTTTTGCGCTTTCGAGGCCGATCGAGAGCCGCACCAGATCGGGGGTGATGCCGCATTCGAGGCGCTCGGCCTCGGGACGGCTCTGGTGCGTCGAGGTGCACGGGTGCGCGATCAAGCTGCGGGCGTCGCCGAGATTGTTGGAGATGTCGATCAGCTTGAGGCGGTTCATCGTGGCGAACGCCGCCGCCTTGCCGCCTTTCAGGGTGAAGCTCAGCATCGGGCCGCCCGATCCGTTCATCTGCCGCATCGCGAGGGCGTGCTGGGGGTGCGAGGCGAGGCCGGGATAGAGCACCCGGCCGACCTCGGGGCGGGTTTCGAGGAATTCCGCGACCGCCTGGGCGGTGGCGCAGGCGCGCGCGACGCGCAGCTCCAGGGTTTCGAGCCCTT
>QKGW01000430.1 GCA_003250275.1 Alphaproteobacteria bacterium | reverse complement strand
CGCGGGTTGATCGAGGTCGGGCTCGCCGGAACCGTGACCGGGCTCGACACCGCGGCGCTGACCGCGGCTTCGGAAAGCGCGAAGGGGGCGATGCAATCCGGCCTGCCGCCGGCGATGGTCTCGCTGATCGTCGCCGCCGATCTCGGACGCAACGCCGAGCGGATCGCGGTGTCGGACTTCCGCGTCGCGATGCGCGATCTCGGCGGTCTGCGCCGCCAGGCCGAGCGGCGCGCGCGCACCGAGGGCGATAGCCGTCCGCCCGAGGCGCTCGTTGCCGAGGACCTCGACGCGGCGCAGGCGGTGCTGCGCGACTCCGCCCAGGCGTGGGTGCCGAAGGAATTCACCGCGGCGATGGCGGACGCCCTCAAGCCGTTCGCGCTCGAAGGCAAGCCCTACCGCATCGGCGCCGCCGAGGGTGCGCCGGTGACGCTGTTCGAGCGCGGCCCGACCGGCAGCCTCGGCCTCGCGCCCGGCCTCACCGACGTGCGCGCGCTGTTCGATGCGCTGCACCCGTCGGTGGGCAACGCGCCGCTGTAATCAGACGGCGCTCAGGGTTTCGGTCAGGAGCGCCCAGAAGTGGCCGACGCTCGCGATCTCCACCCGCTCGTCGGGCGAGTGGGGATTGCGGATCACCGGCCCGATCGACGCCATCTCCCAGTGCGGATAGGCGGCGCCGAGGATCGCGCATTCGAGCCCGGCGTGGATCGTCGAGATTTCCGGCGCGGCGCCGCGGCGCTTGGCGTGGATTTCCGAAAGCAGGCCGAGAATCTTCGCATCCGGGTTGGGCTGCCAGCCCGGATACGGCGCGCCCAGCGTGGCGCTGCCGCCCGCGAGGCCGAACGCGTCCTCGATGCGGGCGCAGAGCGCGTCGCGCGCGGAATCGACGCTCGAACGCACCATGCAGGTGACCTGCACGCCGGTTTCGGTGGTGGCGATCACGCCGACGTTGCTGGAGGTCTCGGGCGTGCCCGGCAGGGTGTCGGAGAGACGCCCGATGCCGTCCGGGCAGGCGTTGATCGCGCGCAGCAGCGCCGCCGAGGCGTCGGCGGCGAACGCGGGTTCGGCGGCGGCGGTGGCGACCTCGATCGCGAGGCCGGGGTCGGCGTGCGCGAGTTCGGCGCGGATCTCGGTGAGGCGGGTGGCGACGGCGGTGCGCGCGGCGGCTTCCTCCGCCTTCGCCACCGCGATCACCGCCTGGGCTTCGCGCGGGATTGCGTTGCGCGCGCTGCCGCCGGCGATGCGCGCGATGCGCAGGCTCGGCGCGGCTTCGCGCGCGGCGCGCAGAACGCGGGCGAGGATGCGGATTGCGTTGCCATGGCCGAGGTGGATGTCGAGGCCCGAGTGGCCGCCCTTGAGCCCCTTCACCGACACGTCGAGGAACGTCATGTCCGCCGCCGCGGCGCGCGCGAGCGGCAGGGCGACGACGACGTCGCGCCCGCCCGCGCAGCCGATGGTGATGCGGGTGTCGTCCTCGCTGTCGAGGTTGAGGAGGATATCGCCCTTGAGTACCCCGGGCGCGACCGCGCGCGCGCCGTTGAGGCCGATCTCCTCCTCGACGGTGAAGAGGAATTCGAGCGGGCCGTGGGCGATTTCGGCGTCTTCCATCAGCGCCAGCATCGCTGCCGCGCCGATGCCGTTGTCGGCACCGAGGGTGGTGCCGGTGGCGGCGACCCACGCGCCGTCGACGCGCGGGCGGATCGGGTCGACGGCGAAGTCGTGCGGGGTTCCGGCGTTGGCCTGCGGCACCATGTCGACGTGCGCCTGCAGCACCACGCCCGGCCGGGTCTCGCGGCCCGGCGTCGCGGGCTTGCGGACGATCAGGTTGCCCTTGGCGTCGATCTCGGCGGAGAGCCCCTTGGCGTCGGCGCGGCCCTTGAGGAAGGCGATCACCGCGGCCTCGTGGCGCGACGGGTGGGGGATCGCGCAGAGGTCGGCGAACGCGGACCAGAGGGCGGCGGGGGCGAGGGCGGCAAGCGGGGAAGCGGGCACGGAAGAGAACTCCGAATGGTTTAAGAATCAGTCGCAATCATGCTGCGTTACGCAGCGGCGGGCAAGGCCTCAGCGGCGCTCCTGCGCGGCGTCGGCGCGCAGACGGGCGAGGGCGAGGAGAGTTTCGAGGGTCGGCACCGGCACGCCGGCGAGCGCCGCGAGTTCGATCACCGCGCCGACGATGGCTTCGAGTTCGAGGCGGCGGCCCGCCTCGTAGTCCTGCAGCATCGAGGTCTTGAAGTCGCCGATGCTCATGCCGAAGCCGACGCCGAACCTGGCCGCGACCGCCTCGGCCTCGGCCATCACCGTGGCGACGAGGCGGCGCGCGTCGGCATCGGTGCAGAGCGTGGTGAGGCGCGCCTCGGTGATCACCGAGAGCGGGTTGAACGCGAGATTGCCCCAGAGCTTGGTCCAGATGTGGCTGCGGATGTCGGTGGTGGTCTCGACGGCGAAGCCCGCCGCCGCGAACGCCCCGGCGACGCGCGCGAGCGCCGGAGTTGCGCGCCCCGCCGGATCGCCGAAGTCGAAGCGCTCGTCGGCGACGTGGTGGATTTTCCCGTCGCCCTGGTTGAGCACCGCGACGTAGGTGAGCGCGCCGACGATGCGCTCGGGGTCGATCGCCCTGGCGAGCGCGCCGCTGGGGTCGACCGCGGCGAGCCCGCGCCCGGCGAGCGGCGCGGGCTGGAACGCCGGATACCACCAGGGAATGCCGTTGATCACCGGCAGCACCGTGGTCTCCGGTCCCGAAAGCGCGGCGAGCGCGGGCAGGGTGCCTTCGAGCGCGTAGGCCTTGGTGCAGAGCGCGACGACGTCCTGCGGTCCCGCGCTCGCCGCGTCGGCGGTGGCGCGCACCGGCGTGGTCACCACGTCTCCGGCGGGAGTGATCCGGCGGATGCCGTGCGCGGAGATCGCGGCGGCGGCCTCGGGGCGGCGCACCACCAGGGTGACCTCGGCATCGGTGGCGGCGAGGCGCGCGGCGATCAGCGAGCCGATCGCGCCGCC
>QKGW01000277.1 GCA_003250275.1 Alphaproteobacteria bacterium | reverse complement strand
CCGCGAGGACTTCCGCGGCAAGCGCGTGGTGATCGCGGGCGGCGGCGATTCCGCCGTCGACTGGGCGCTCTCGCTCGCCGAGATCGCCGCCAAGGTCTCGGTCGTCCACCGCCGCGCCAAGTTCCGTGCCGCGCCGGAGAGCGAGGCGCGCCTCGCCGAGCTTGCGGCGAGCGGCGCGGTGGAACTGGTGACGCCCTATCAGCTGAAGGCGATTTCCGGCGCCGACGGAATGCTCGACACCGTCACCGTCGCCGACCTCGAAGGTAAGACCCGCGACCTCGAAGCCGACGTGCTGCTGCCGTTCTTCGGCCTCGCCGCCAACCTCGGGCCGATCTCGGACTGGGGCCTCGGCATGGAGGGCCACACCATCGCCGTCGACTCGGCAACCTGCGCGACCTCCGCCCCCGGCGTGTTCGCGGTCGGCGACGTCGCCTACTATCCGGGCAAGCTCAAGCTGATCCTCTGCGGCTTCGCCGAGGCGGCGCAGGCGGCGCACGCCGCGCGCGGCGTCGCGCGGCCGGGCGAGGTGGTGCACTTCGCCTACTCCACCACCCAGGGCGTGCCGCAGACGGCGTAACCCCCGCGATCGCCTCGAACGTCATGCCCGGACTCGATCCGGGCATCTACGTCTTTTTCCCGGAGCCACGGACACCCACGACACCTGGATGGCGGGGACAAGCCCGGCCATGACGGCGGTAAAGGCGGGGAACGGCGCGTCAGCGCGTCAGCGCGTCAGCGTCACCGTGGTGCCTTCGCCGACCACGGTGACGAGGTGGATGTCCCAGCCCTGGGCCTCCGCGTAGGCTTGGATCACCGCGAAACGGGCGCGCGCGGCACGGTCGCCGCCCGCCTCCATCGCCCAGCCTGCGCCGGTATCGGCGACGGTGAGGGTGAGCGGGCCGTTGGGCTCGCGCTGCGCCGCGAGCGACACCGCGTCGCCGGTCTGGCAGCCCGCCAGCGCCATGTCGAACACCAGTCCCATCAGCCGCTCGAACGGCGTCAACACGAGGCGCTCGGTGCCGATCTCGGGCAGGCAGTCGAAGTGGAGATCGATCTCGCGGCGCTGGGCGCGTTCGCGCGCGAGGTTCAGCACCTCGGAGAGCGCGGCGTGGACGTCCACCGCCTCGGGCACCTCGCGGCGCGGCGCGCGCAGGTCGTCGACCGCGGCGAGCAGACGGTCGGCGGCGGCGGCGGCATCGCGCACGCTGTCGACGTAGGCCTGCTGGCGCGGATTCATCGCGCCATAGTGGCCGTGGGCGAGCACCTCGGCCCAGCCCGCGATCGAGCGCACCCCGCCCGCGAGCACCGCGGCGAGGTCTGCGACGTCGGTCTGCATCGGCACCACGTCGTAGGAGAGCACCAAGCCGCCGTCGGCAAGCGGCGCGGACTGCCAGCGCAGCAGCCCGCGCGCGGCATGGCCGAGGGTGCCGTCCTTGCCGTCGCGCTCGTGGAATACCCGCCCCATCAGCTCGGCGAAGTCGGCGCGCTCGGCGAGGTCGGAGAGGAGACGCGCCTGAAGGTCGACGACCTCGGTGAACCGGAGCGCCCCGGCGGCGTCGCCCCCGCCCGGCAGCGGGCGGATCTCGGGCAGGTCCCAGAGCAGCGCGAAGGCGGCGTTGGAGAGCTTGAGCACGCCCGAGGAGTCGAACACCGCCACCGCCTCGCGCAGGTGGTTGAGGGTTTCGGCCTGGACGTCGATGAGGGTGTTGTAGGAGCGTTCGAGCGCGAGGGTGTCGGTGACGTCCTCGTAGGTGAGGAGGAGGCCGCCCAGCGGGTGCGGCGCGACGACGCGGCGCAGGGTCTTGCCGCCCGGCAGGTGCATCAGCGCCTCGACCGGTTCGAGAAGGTCGGTGAACAGCGCGATCTCCGCACCCTTGTAGGCGGGGAAGTCGGCGACCTCGGGGAGCAGGCGGCGGTCGCGCAGGACTTCGAGAACGGTGCCGTAATCGGGTTCGCTGTCGAGCCAGGCGTCGTCGAGCAGCCACAGGCGCACGAACGCGGTGTTGTAGAAGCGCAGGCGCTGATCGGCGCCGAACACCGCGATCGCGGTGCCGAGACGCTCCAGCACCAGGGCGTGCGCCTCGTCGTGGCGGGCGAGTTCGGCGCGCACGTCCTGCTGGTCGGTGACGTCGAGCGCGATCCCGACGGTGCCACCGAGGTCCTTCACCTCGTTCGGCATCACCGCCATCTGGCCGTGCGGCATCAGCGGCGTCTCGCGGATTTCGAGGTGGCGGAGCGCGCCGTTCATCGCCAGGACCTCGTGCTCCTGGCGGCTGTCGCCGGCGGCGCGGGCGCGGGCGGCGAGCGCGCGGCCCTCGCGCCCGGAGGCGCCCTGGATCAGCTCCGCGCCCTGGCGGCGCGCGGTCATCGGGTCGCGCGCGCCGACCGCGCGGGCGAACGCCATGTTGCAGAAGCCCAT
>QKGW01000170.1 GCA_003250275.1 Alphaproteobacteria bacterium | reverse complement strand
GTTTCTGATAATCCGGGGTGCAGACGCGCCTCTGCGGTGCCCAGGGAAATGGCCCGAGGGCGAGGCGCGTCGAACCACTTTGTTGGGGGAAAACATGACTGCTGTTTCGACCAGCGCAGGTGTCCCGGCGAGTTCCGGGATGACCGCCGACCGCAAGAAAGAAGTTATTGGTTTGTTCCTGGGTATAGCGGTGCTGCTGTACACCCTGTTCACCGCCCCGCCGGAAGGTTTGACGGCGTCGTCGTGGAAGACCATCGGCGTGACCCTGCTGATGGCGATCTGGTGGATGCTCGAGGCGCTGCCGATTGCGGTGACCGCGCTCGTGCCGCTGGTGCTGTTTCCGGTCCTCGGCATCATGGATGCCAAGACCGTCGCGCCGAACTACGCGCAGGATCTGATCTGGCTGTTCGTCGGCGGCTTCGCGCTCGCCTACGCGATGGAAACCTGGAACCTGCACCGCCGCGTTTCGCTGCTGGTGCTCAAGGTTTGCGGCACCAATCCGAAGATGCTGCTGCTCGGCTTCCTGATCTCGACCGCGTTCCTCTCGGCCTGGATGTCCAACACCGCCTGCGCGGCGCTGATGATGCCGATCGGCATGGCGATCGTGAAGATGGTGCAGGAAGGTGAGGGGCGCTCGGAGATCGAGAAGAAGGCCGCGCTCAACTTCGGCATCTGCGTGATGCTCGGCATCGCCTTCTCCGCCTCGATCGGCGGCATGGCGACCCTGATCGGCACGCCGCCGAACGCGGTGATGGCCGGGCAAGTCGAGAAGATGACCGGCACCGGCGTGCCGTTCGCCAACTTCATGATGGTCGGCACGCCGATCTCGGTGGTGCTGCTGGTGGTCTGCTGGTGGCTGCTGCCGGTGATGTTCCCGATGAAGGCGCTCGACCTCAGCCACGCCGGTTCGATCGTCGACGAGGAACTCGATAAGCTCGGCGCGATGTCGAAGGGCGAGAAGCTCACCTTCGCGCTGTTCCTGTTCACCGCGGTGTTCTGGATCCTGCGTCCGCAGATCCTCGGCGTCCTCCCGCCGGTCAGCTTCGGCGGCAAGGCGGTGTCGCTCGCGAAGATCATGTCCGACTCCACCGTCGGTATGCTCTCGCTGCTGCTCTGCTTCCTCATTCCGGTCGACTTCAAAAAGGGCCGGATGATGCTCGACAACAGCCTCTTCTCGAAGGGCATTCCGTGGGATGCGATCCTGCTGTTCGGCGGCGGGTTCGCGCTCGGCGCGGGTCTCGACAAGTCGGGCGTGTCGGCCTACGTCGCGAGCCAGATGAAGGGCCTCGCCGGGATGTCCCCGATCGTGATCATGGGCGTGCTGGCCACGGTGGCGATGCTGCTCACCCAGATGACCTCGAACACCGCCGTCGCCGCGACCTTCGTGCCGCTCGCGATCTCGGTGGCCCAGGGCGTCGGCGCGCATCCGCTCTCGACCGCGATCCCGGTCGCGCTCGGCGCTTCGCTCGCGTTCTCGCTGCCGGTGGCGACCCCGCCGAACGCGATCGTGTTCGGCTCCGGCCTGGTCCGCGTGCCGGACATGTTCAAGTCGGGCATGACGCTCAACGTCATCGGTATCGTCATCACCCTCGCGAGCATGTACGTGATGATGCCGATCGCCTTCGGTGTGAAGCTCTGATCCTTCGTCCCTCGCGGGACCGATCCATCTCCGGCCCCGCCACCCCTCCGGGCGGCGGGGTTTTCGTCGTTCCGGCCATGCGCCGGTCGGGGGTTTGGGGTGCCTTTCCGGCGCCTGCGGGCGGTCGCGATGCCGCCACCGGAACGGCGGCCTGCCCGAGATGCCGCGGTTTCGCCATGCCGCCCCGGCGCGGCGGCCGATGGCGTCCGGAGACAGGGGGGTTCTGTGGTCGCGAGCAGGCGCATGTGTGTCTGAAAGGTGGCGGTATCACCGGTCCGACAAGACCGGGGCTGAAACCTCTCCATTCCGACACAATTAAGCCTATATTACGACACAACTTGTGAATGGAGATCTTCTAAACGGTAGTGCGGTCATGCCAAACGTCTCCATGCGTCAGTCGCACATCATTGATATAAAACGATAATTTTTTATATGAACGGTTAAAAATGACCATGTGATCACTACGGAAAATATCTTTTTCTCGCGTTGACGTCGAAATTATCCGTTCCGGACAAGCCCATAGACCGAGAATTGGAAGTGATGAGGCTCTTTCAACTTGAAACGTGGAAATAAGTTGGCGCAAATCCTCTTGCCAACTTTTTGCTTTCTGGTAATCCGTCAAACCTAGACGCGGCTGAGCAGTGTCCCGGGAAATGGCCCGCGGGCGGGACGCGTCGGACCAATTTTTTGTTGGGGGAAAACATGACTGCTGCTTCGTCCAGCGCAGGGGTCTCGGCGGATGTCGGGATGACCGGCGACCGCAAGAAAGAAGTTATTGGTTT
>QKGW01000094.1 GCA_003250275.1 Alphaproteobacteria bacterium | reverse complement strand
GTCGCTAGAGATAGTAGCTTTATCCGAGATGGGCGCGAAGGCGTCCCGATGGAAGAGGTTTGCGATGAGCTGCTGCACCCGTTGCCAGGGCTTCGGCCCGGTCACCCCGCCCGAGGACGAGCACGATCACGGTCACGAGCATGGGCACGATCACGGCCACGCTCATAGCCACGATCACGGCGCGCGCGGAGAGTCCCTGTTCCGCACCCTGTGGGACGAGGGCACGCTCAAGACCGCGGTGATCTACGCCGCAGCGCTGTGGGCGGCGGCGGTGGCGGAACGCTTGTGGCCGGCGCTCGCGCCGTGGCCGTTCCTCGCCGCGCTCGCCTTCGGCGTGCTGCCGGTGGCGCGTCAGGCGGTGGCGGCGGCGCGCGGCGGCAACCCGTTCTCGATCGAGACGCTGATGACGGTGGCGGCGCTCGGCGCCGCCGCGATCGGCGCCGTGGGCGAGGCGGCGACGGTGGTGCTGCTCTTCCTCCTCGGCGAATGCCTCGAAACCGTCGCCGCGCACCGCTCCCAGGCGGGCATCCGCGCGCTCGTCGGCCTGGTGCCGCAGACCGCGCAGCGCGAGACCGACGCGGGGCTCGAAACCGTTGCCGCCGAGGATCTCGCGGTCGGCGACGTGATCCTCGTCGGCGCGGGCGAACGCGTCGCCGCCGACGGGCGGATCAAGGATGGCGCGAGCGCGGTCGACGAAAGCGCGCTCACCGGCGAATCGATGCCGCGTTCCGCCGCGCCGGGCGACGAGGTGTTCGCGGGCACGGTCAACGGCGACGGTACCCTGCGCGTCGTCGTCGGCGCGGAGGCGGGCGACACCGCGATCGCGCGGGTGGTGCGGCTGGTGCAGGAGGCGCAGATGCGCAAGGCGCCGGTCGAGCGCTTCATCGCGCGCTTCGCCCGCATCTACACCCCGGCGATCGTCGGCGTTGCGGCGCTGGTGATGGCGGTTCCGCCGCTCGCCTTTGGCGCGGCGTGGGAAACCTGGGTCTACCGCGGCCTTGCGCTGCTCCTGATCGGCTGCCCCTGCGCGCTGGTGATCTCGACGCCCGCGGCGCTCGCCTCCGGCCTTGCCGCAGGCGCGGGGCGCGGCCTGCTGATCAAGGGCGGCGCGGTGCTCGAAACCCTCGCCGGAGCGGGCGCGGTGGCGTTCGACAAGACCGGCACCCTCACCGCCGGGCGTCCGCGCGTCACTGACGTGACCGGCGAGAACGCCGACGAGGTGCTCGCCCTCGCCGCCGGACTGTCGCTCGGCTCGGCGCATCCGATGGCGCGCGCGATCCGCGAGGCGGCGGGCGAGGCGGCGGTGCAGGCCGCGCCGGTCGAGGACGTCGTCGCGGTGCCGGGGCGGGGCGTCGCCGGGCGCTTCGAGGGCGCGGAGCTGTTCCTCGGTGCCGCCGGCGAAGAGGCCGCCGCCCTCGCGGGCGAGGGCAAGACGGTCTCTGCGTTGAGCCGCGGCGGCGTCGCGCTCGGCCTGATCGCGGCGCGCGACGACCTCCGCCCCGACGCGGCGGACGGCATCGCGCAACTGCGCGGCATGGGTCTGCGCATGACCATGCTCACCGGCGACGGCGCGGCGGCGGCGGGCGCGCTCGCCGAACCGCTCGGCATCGCCTGGCGCGCCGGTCTCAAGCCCGAGGACAAGCTCGACGCGGTGCGCGCGCTCCAGGCCGAGGGGCTGAAGGTGGTCAAGGTCGGCGACGGCATCAACGACGCGCCCGCGCTCGCCGCAGCCGACGTCGGCATCGCCTTCGGCGGCGGCACCGACGTCGCCCTCGAAACCGCCGACGCCGCGAGCCTGCACGCCCGCGTCGGCGACGTCGCGGCGATGATCGATCTCGCGCGGCGCACGATGGCGAACATCCGCCAGAACATCGCGATCGCGCTCGGGCTCAAGGGGGTGTTCCTGATCACCACGATCGCGGGCGTCACCGGGCTGTGGCCCGCCGTCCTCGCCGATACCGGCGCGACCGTGCTGGTCACCGCCAACGCGCTCCGATTGCTGCGCCAGCCGCGCTAGCGCAGTGTTTCGCACAACGAAAAACGGCCCCGCGAGGGGCCGTTTCCGTATCCGCCATGCGGCCGCGGTTACTGCAGGATGTTGGGCAGGAACAGCGAGATCTGCGGGATCATGGTGATCAGGATCAGGGTGAAGATCAGCGACAGCAGATAGGGCGTGGTCGCCTTCATCACCTTTTCGAGCGGCACCTTGGTGATCGCCGATGCGACGAAGAGGTCGAGGCCGACCGGCGGGGTGATGCAGCCGATCGCGAGGTTCACCACCATCACCACGCCGAAGTGCAGCGGGTCGATGCCGAGGGCGGTCGCCACCGGCAGGAAGATCGGGGTGAGGATCACCACCGCCGCCGAGGCGTTGACCAGGGTGCCGAGCACGATCAGCAGCACGTTCATGATCATCAGGAA
>QKGW01000160.1 GCA_003250275.1 Alphaproteobacteria bacterium | reverse complement strand
CGCGCGCCTCGAAACGGGCGGCGAGGGCCTCGGCCTCGGGGGCGGAGGGCGGGCCGGCGGTGGACGGCGGCGGATCGGACGCGGCGCACGCGGGCGCGCCGGAAAGCCCCACGCCGAACGCGAGGATCGCGGCGGCGAGGAGGTATCGCGGGTGGATCGGGTCGAAGCGCCGTTGCGGCACGGGTCACACCTCCGTTCAATCAAAACCGGAGACTCTGACTCACTTGTCGCACTCCGCTTTCCGCACCGCGTGCGAAAGCGGGCCCCGCCGTCTTTGCGGGGATTAATCCCTGTATGTGGTCGCGAAACCGGAGAATGAAAGGGTTTCCGTCTTTGCCGCCCGCGCGTGAGCGGCGGCAAAGACGGGGAAGGCGCGCCGCATCAGCGGCTTACGACCTGATATTCGTCGGAGAGCTTGGCGGTGTCGAGCGCCGCCAAGCGGTTGGCGTTCATGATCGAACGCAGGGTGTCGACGTAGGCCTCGCCGCGCTCGGAGTAGCGGTCGAGGGTCGCGCTCAGGGCGTAGCCGCTCGCGCCCATCGCGCGCTGGAGGCGGAAGCGCTCGTACGCCGGATGGGTGTTGAGGTTGCGGACGTAGGCGGCGATCGCCGCTTTCACGCTCGGAAAGGCGCGGATGCGGTGGGTTTCGCCCTCGCCGCGCGCCGCCGGAACGATGCCGTCGTGGCCGTCGGACCAGGTCCACTGGCCGAACACCGCGTTGCCCTCGCGGGCGAAGCGCGAGGTGCCCCAGCCGCTTTCCTCCGCCGCCTGGGCGAGCATCAGCGACGGCGGCACGCCATCGACCCGCAGCAGCAAGGTGGCAACGTCGTCCGGGGTGGTGCCGTAGCGGCGCGCGAGCCCGGCGAGCCAGGTGGTTTCGCCGTGGCCGAGGGTCTTGCCCGCGTCGAGCTTCGCCTTGAGCGCGAGCAGGCGTTCGCGGTCGGCCTCGATCTCGGCGTTCACCTGCAGCGCCATCGGCAGCAGCGCGCGGAAGAACAGGCTCTTCTTCAAGTCGACGTCCTGGAGGTGGGCAAGATCCTTGGGGAAGGTCTTGACCGTCACCATCGGCACGTCGCTGTCGCCGTCGAGCACCGCGTCCCAATCGTAGCCTTCGGCATCGAAGCGGCGCGCGAGCGCGAGCGATTCGGTCGGAACCACCACCGGCTTGCGGGCCTCGGCGCTGACCGGAACGGTCTGCACCGGCGCGTGCCGGACGGGTTCGAGATAGACGATGCGCGGCTGCTGAGCCGGCACCGCAGGGAATCCGTGGAGCGCAGCGGCACCGATGGCCGCCGCGACGAGAGCGGACGCGATGGCGACGCGCGGCCGCGAACTCAGGTCATAAAGCGTATCACCCGCCAATGCAGGGTCACTCCTGATTGTTAATCCTAAAACCGGCAACGCCGCAAAAGCGGCAAGAGTTCCCGAATCCCCCGGACTCAGGGAACCTGACGCACCGCGACGACTTCGGGCACATAGGTCTTGAGCATGGCTTCGACGCCGTTTTTCAGCGTCAGCGTCGCGCTCGGGCACCCGGCACATGCACCGCGCATGTGCAAATAAACGATACCGTCGTCAAACCGGTCGAACACGATGTCGCCGCCGTCGCGGGCCACCGCCGGGCGCACCCGGGTTTCGATCAGCTTGCGTATGCGGCCGCCGACGCTGTCGTCGTCGACCGGAGCGGCGGTTTCCGCCGCCGGATGAAGGACCCGATGGCCCCGCGAAAGGTGCTCGACGAGCAGCCCCATGATCGGGAGCTTGAGCAACTCCCACCGCGCATCCTCGGCCTTGGTCACCGAAACCGCGTCGCGCCCGATCATCACCCGGACGACGCCGTCGATCTGGAACAGCCGCTCAGCGAGGGGCGACAGCTCGGCCGCGGCTTCGGGCGAGGGGCAATCCACCGCCGTGCCGGGATTGAGCTCGCGTCCCGGCAGAAACTTGAGCGTGGCCGGATTCGGAGTCGCCTCGGTCTGAATGAACATGCGCGCCGGCCTCCTTGCCGGAGCCCTGAAATATGGGGGAGGAGGCCTCGGGTCAAGTCGTTTCCGCCTCAGCGGCGGAACACCAGGGCCACCGCCCACCCCGCGAAGACCGCGAAAATGATCGACGCGAAGGCGTACTTTGCGGCGCTATACATCGCAAAATCATAGACATCCGCCGAGAATCCGGTTTTCGAGACGAACAGCGGCGTGATCTCCGCGCCGATCACGGAACCGTCCTGCACGAAATAGACCTCGACGGTGTACGCACCCACCGGAACCGTCGACGGCAGGTCGAGTTCGGCGCGGAACAGGCGATTCTCGAGGGTGGTGACGAGGCCGAGTTCCTCGGGATAGAGGCCCGCCTGCTGCTTGATCCGGATCAGCGCGTCGCGGAAGCGGCGGCTGTCCATGTCGGAGAGCGGCTTGCCCGAGGTGTCG
>QKGW01000405.1 GCA_003250275.1 Alphaproteobacteria bacterium | reverse complement strand
ATCCGAGTCCAGCGCGAAAAGGCGTGGTAGAGAATCACACCGAGAATCGCGAGCCCGCGCAACCCGTCGAGGTGCGTCAGGCGGTTGGCATCCGAGGGACCACCCATGGCCATCTCCTTCGGCGTCGGAGACGGAAATTCACGGGAGGCGACCCCCGGCCCGCACTGCGGACCGCGCCGCGCCATCCCGCAGCGATGGGTGGATGTGGACCCCTTCTACCCGCGGTTTCAACCCAAGACGCCCGAGGTTTTCCGCGCGACTCGCAATTTTTCCGCGCCAGCGCACGCGACGCGGACTCCCGCGCCGAGGGGTGCGCGCATTCAGGGAATCCCGGCTCAGGCGAAGAGGGCGGCGTAGCGGTCGGGCTTGAAGCCGATTTCGAGGATGCCGTCGGCTTCGAGGACCGGGCGCTTGATCATCGACGGGTTCGCGAGCATCAGCGCGATCGCCTTGGCGGCGTCGAGGCCGGTCTTGGCCTCGTCGGGGAGTTTGCGGAAGGTGGTTCCGGCGCGGTTGAGCACCGTCTCCCAGCCTTTCTCCGCACACCAGCGTTCGAGATCGGCGCGGTTCGCACCCACCTTCTTGTAGTCGACGAACGCGTAGGCGACGCCGTGACCATCGAGCCAGGTGAACGCCTTCTTCATCGTGTCGCAGGCCTTGATGCCGTGGATACGGACGGTCATTTTCCCTCCTTCGCGAGCGCGCGGTCGTGCAGGCGCGAGAGCAGCGCCAACGCCGCCGCCGCGCCGATCAGACAGAACAGCATGTCCCACTGGGTGTCCCATTCGTCGCCCTGGGTGCCGAGGAACGCCTCCGCCCCCTGCCCGAGCGCGAGCGCGGCGGCGAATTCGAGGAGTTCGTAAGCCGCGCTCAAGGCGAGGCAACAGGCGAGCACGAGCGCCGCGAGCCACGCGCCGCGCCGCACCCCGACGACGCGCAGCAGCACCTCGCGGAACACCAGCGCGGGGACGAACCCCTGGATGAAGTGGCCGAAACGGTCGTAGGGATTGCGCGCGAGGCCGAGCCAGTCTTGCACCGCGAAGCCGAGCGGCACGCGGGCGTAGGTGTACGCGCCGCCGAGCATCAGCACGAAGCCGTGGAAGCCGACGAGCGCGAGCACCAGCCGCGTCGGGGCGAAGCGCGGCCACATCGCCCACAGCAGCGGCCACGCCACCAGCACCGGCGCGATTTCGAGCCACCAGGTGGCGCGGTCGTAGGGCGCGAAACCGGAGACGGCGAGGCCCGCGGCCCACGCGAGGGCAAGCCAGATCAGCGGCTGCCGCGACGCGCGCTCCGGCATCTCAGTCGCGGTAGACCAGCTTCACCTTCGCCGCGGCGGCGCGCGCGGCGGCGCGTGCGGCGTCGGTATCCTCGGCGAGCGCGAGGGCGACGCCCATGCGGCGGTAGGGCCGCGTCGTCGGCTTGTTGAAGATGCGCACGTCGAGGTCGACGCCCGCGCGCTCCGGCACCAGCGCGGCGGCGACGCCCTCGACCGCGAAATCGGCGGACTCGCGCTCGGCGAGGATCACCGCCGAGGCCGACGCGCCGAACTGGGCGATGCGCGGGATCGGCAGGCCGAGCACGGCGCGGGCGTGGAGATCGAATTCGGTGAGGTTCTGCGAGATCAGCGTCACCATGCCGGTATCGTGCGGGCGCGGCGAAAGCTCGGAGAAGATCACCCGCTCGCCGACGACGAAGAACTCGACGCCGAAGATGCCGTAGCCGCCCAGGTTGTCGACCACCGCCTTGGCCATCGCCTGCGCATCGGCCACCGCCTGGGCGGACATCGCGGCGGGCTGCCAGCTCTCCTGGTAGTCGCCGCGCTCCTGGCGATGCCCGATCGGGTCGCAGAACACCACGCCCTCGCGGGTGCGCACGGTGAGGAGGGTGATCTCGTAATCGAAGGGAATGAACTGCTCGACGATCACGCGCTGGCGGTCGCCGCGCATTCCCGCCACCGCGTAGTCCCACGCGGCGTCGACCGCGCCCGCCTCGCGCACGATGCTCTGCCCCTTGCCCGAGGACGACATCACCGGCTTGACCACGCAGGGGATGCCCACGGTTTCGACCGCGGCGCGCATCTCGGCGAGGCTTTCGGCGTAGAGGTACTTCGAGGTCGGCAGGCCGAGCTCGGTGGCGGCGACCTCGCGGATGCGGTCGCGGTTCATCGTCATGATCGTCGCGCGCGCGGAGGGGACGACGTTGAAGCCCTTGTCCTCGAACTCCTTCAGCACCTCGGTGCGGATCGCTTCGATCTCGGGGACGATGTAGTCGGGCCGGTGCTTTTCGATCGCCGCCGCGAGCGCCGCCGCATCGAGCATCGAGAACACCTCGGCCTCGTCGGCCACCTGCATCGCCGGAGCCCCGGCGTAGCTGTCGCAGGCCACCACATGCGCGCCGAGGCGCTTGGCGGAGATCACGAACTCGCGCCC
>QKGW01000084.1 GCA_003250275.1 Alphaproteobacteria bacterium | reverse complement strand
CTCGGGCGCTTCACCCGCGACGAGAAGCTCGCGGCGATGGAGGCGCTCGACCGCGTCGGCATGGCCGATTATGCGATGCAGCGCGCCTCGACCCTCTCCGGCGGGCAGCAGCAGCGCGGCGCGATCGCGCGCGCCCTGGTGCAGAAGGCGGCGATCATCCTCGCCGACGAGCCGATCGCCTCGCTCGACCCCGAAAGCGCGCGCCGGGTGATGGAAAGCCTAGCCGCGATCAACGCCGAGGACGGCACCACCGTGGTCGTCTCGCTGCATCAGGTCGCCTACGCCAAGCGCTTCTGCCCGCGCGCCGTCGCGCTCGCCCAGGGGAAGATGGTCTACGACGGCCCGAGCGAACGGCTCGACGTCGAGACCCTGTGCACCCTCTACGGCGCGCAGTCGAGCGAACTGTTGATGGACGAAACCCTCGAAGACGCGCCCGCCGACGATGTCGTCGCCGACGGGCCAACCCTGCGCGCCGTCGGCCAAGCAGGGGAATGAACCGGCCGAACCCCGCCCGGCTCGCCAACTTTGCATGACCACAGGAGAGAAACACATGTTGCGCAAGTGCCTCGCCGCTTCGGTTGCGGCCGCCGCCCTGATCGCGGTCTCCCCGGCCGCGTGGGCGAAGATGCCCCAGGAACTCAATTTCGGCATCATCTCCACCGAGTCCTCGCAGGCTCTCAAGACCGGCTTCGAACCCTTCCTCAAGGACATGGAGAAGATCCTCGGGGTGAAGGTGAAGCCGTTCTTCGCTCCGGACTACGCCGGCATCATCGAGGGTATGCGCTTCAACAAGGTCGACATCGCCTGGTTCGGCAACAAGTCGGCGATGGAAGCGGTGGACCGCGCGGGCGGCGAGATCTTCGCCCAGACCGTCGACGTCACCGGCAACCCGGGCTACTGGTCGCTGCTCCTGGTCAACAAGGACAGCCCGATCAACAGCCTCGCCGACGTGCTCAAGTGCGACAAGTCGCTCACCTTCGGCAACGGCGACCCGAACTCGACCTCGGGCTTCCTGGTGCCGAGCTTCTACGTGTTCGCCAAGAACAACGTCGATCCGAAGGAGTGCTTCAAGGTTGTGCGCAACGCCAGCCATGAAGTGAACGCGATGGCGGTGGCCAACAAGCAGGTCGACGTCGCCACCAACAACACCGAATCGATCAGCCGTCTCCAGGCCGTCCACCCGAAGGAAGCCCAGGAGATCAAGGAAATCTGGCGTTCGCCGCTGATCCCGTCGGATCCGATCGTGTGGCGCAAGAACCTCGACCAGGACGCCAAGGAGAAGATCTACAGCTTCTTCCTCCGCTACGGCCGCACCGGCGATCTCGCCCAGGTGAAGCACGAGCGCGAAGTGCTGGCGAAGATGTCCTCGGGCTGGGCGCCGTTCGTCGCGTCCTCCGATCTGCAGCTGATCCCGATCCGTCAGATGCAGTACTTCCGCGACAAGCTGAAGCTTCAGGCCTCCAACATGGACGCCAAGGAGAAGGCCGCGAAGATCGCCGAGATCGACGCCAAGCTCAAGAACCTCGACCAGCTCGCCGAAGTCACGAAGTAACGCGCTGCGGCCGCCCGGAGATCGTCTCCGGGCGGCCGTCGTCTATCCGGAAAAGGACGCGAACATGGAAGCCACCGCCCGACGAACCTCCGAAATCGCGCTGCCGCCGGTCGATGGCCGGGCGCGCACGCTGAAGCTGATCGGCTGGGGCATCCTCTGCGCAATTCTGCTCGCGTCCTGGCGCGGCGCGGAGATGCGCCCGCTCGACCTGTTCGAATACGCCGGCAACATGCGGGTGTTCGCGGAAGGCTTTTTCCCTCCGAACTTCTCCAACTGGCGGCTGTTCGTCACCGAAATGCTGGTGACGCTCCAGATCGCCGTCTGGGGCACCGCGCTCGCGGTGGTCGCGGCGGTGCCATTCGGCGTGCTTTCGGCCGAGAACGTCGCGCCCTGGTGGGTGTGCCAGCCGGTGCGCCGCCTGATGGACGCGTTCCGCGCGATCAACGAAATGGTGTTCGCGATGCTGTTCGTCGTCGCGGTCGGCCTCGGGCCGTTCGCGGGCGTGCTCGCGCTGTTCGTCCACACCACCGGCATCCTCGCCAAGCTGTTCTCCGAGGCGGTGGAGGCGGTCGACCCGCGCCCCGTGGAGGGCATCCGCGCCACCGGCGCGCATCCGGTGCAGGAAGTGATCTTCGGCGTCATCCCGCAGGTGCTGCCGTTGTGGATTTCGTTCTCCCTCTACCGCTTCGAGTCCAACGTGCGCTCGGCCACCGTGGTGGGCCTGGTCGGCGCGGGCGGCATCGGCGTAGTGCTGTGGGAGGACATCCGCGGTTTCTACTACGCGGAGACCGCGGCGGTGATGATCGTCATCGTGGTCACCGTGACGCTGCTCGACCTGTTCTCGCAGCGCCTGCGCAAGCTGTTCACCTGATCGCGGCGAAGAAGCG
>QKGW01000157.1 GCA_003250275.1 Alphaproteobacteria bacterium | reverse complement strand
TGCAGCATCCGCGAGGCCTGCTCGGCGGCGAACGCGGCGCGTTCGGTCTCGCCCGCGTCGAGGGCGGCGCCGACGGTGGCGATCGCGTGGGCGACCACCGCGTCGGCCTGGGCGATGGTTTCGTCGAAGGGCTTGCGGAAGCGCGCGGGCGCGAGCGCGTAGGCCTCGATCGCGAGGTCCTTGTCGGCAACGCTGCTGTCGCGGAAATGGTCGACGTAGGACTTGGGCGACCACGCGGCCACGTCCTCGAACATCTCGGGCATGTCGCCGAGCATCCCGAGAAGCATCACCACTTCATTGAAATGATTGAGGTAGTCCGTGGCGAGGAAGGTCTGGGGGCTCACGTTCGAGCCCTCCAGACGCTTCGCCATCAGAGCGGCGGTGCCGGTATCCGCCATGCCCGACTCCGCGCGAATCAGCCGAGCGCGGCCACGCCGGGAAGGGTCTTGCCCTCAAGCCATTCGAGGAAGGCGCCGCCGGCGGTGGAAACGTAGGTGAGGTTGTCGAGCACGCCGGCGTTGGCGAGCGCCGCGACGGTATCGCCGCCGCCCGCCACCGAAACCAGAGCACCCTTCTTGGTGAGATCGGCGGCGCCGCGCGCGACGCCGTTGGTGCCCGCGTCGAACGGCTTGATCTCGAACGCGCCGAACGGCCCGTTCCAGAGCAGGGTCTTGCTCTCGGCGAGGCGGTTGACGACGGTGCGCACCGACACCGGGCCGACGTCGAGAATCATCTTGTCGGCGGGCACCGCATCGGCGGCGACGACCTCGGACGGCGCGCCGGCGGCGAACTCGGGCGAGACCACCACGTCGGTCGGCAGCACCACGGTGCAGCCCTTCTCGGCGGCGGTCTTGAGCACCGCGAGCGCGGTGTCCTTCATCTCGTGTTCGCAGAGCGATTTGCCGACGTCGACGCCCTTGGCGGCGAGGAAGGTGTTGGCCATCGCGCCGCCGATGACGAGGAAGTCGACGCGGGCGACGAGGTTGCCGAGGAGATCGAGCTTGGTCGAAACCTTGGCGCCGCCGACGATCGCGGTCACCGGGCGCTCGGGCTTCTCCAGCACCGCGGCGAGCGCTTCGAGCTCGGCCTGCATCAGCCGGCCCGCGGCGGCGGGGAGCTTGTGGGCGAGGCCCTCGGTCGAGGCGTGGGCGCGGTGGGCGGAGGAGAACGCGTCGTTGACGTAAACGTCCGCGAGCTTGGCGAGACCGGCGACGAAGCCTGCCTCGTTCTTCTCTTCCTCGGCGTGGAAGCGCAGGTTTTCGAGCAGCAGCACCTCGCCGGGCTTAAGCGCCTGGGCGGCGGCCTCGGCCACCGGGCCGACGCAATCGGCGGCGAACTTGACGTCGGTTCCGACGGCGGCGGCCAAGGGCGCGACCACCGGCTTCAGCGAGAATTCGGGCGACGGACCGCCCTTGGGGCGGCCGAAGTGGGAGGCGACGATCACCGCCGCGCCCTTGTCGCGCAGCTCCTTGATGGTCTGGGCCGAACGGTCGATGCGGGTCGCGTCGGTGACCTTGCCGTCCTTGACCGGAACGTTGAGATCGGCGCGCACGAACACGCGCTTGCCCTTCACATCGATGTCGTCGAGCGTCTTGAAAGCCATGGGTGTCCCTCCCCCGTCGCAAACAATGGGCGCGCGGAGGATCGCTCCCCCGCGCGCGCCGGATCAGATCAGCTTCGCGATCGCCGCGGCGGTATCGAGCATACGGTTGGAGAAGCCCCACTCGTTGTCGTACCAGGAGAGGACGCGCACGAAGGTGCCGTCGATCACCTTGGTCTCGCCGAGATCGAAGGTCGAGGACGCCGGGTTGTGGTTGAAGTCGCACGACACCAGCGGACGGCCGTTGACCGCGAGCACGCCCTTGAGCTCGCCTTCGGCGGCGGCCTGGATCGCGGCGTGGATCTCGTCGGCGGTGACGGCGCGCTTGAGCACGCACTTGAAGTCGATCATCGACACGTTCGGGGTCGGCACGCGGATCGACGAACCGTCGAGCTTGCCCTTGAGCTCCGGCAGCACCAGGCCGACGGCCTTCGCCGCGCCGGTGGTGGTCGGGATCATCGAGAGCGCGGCGGCGCGGGCGCGGTGCAGGTCCTTGTGCAGGGTGTCGACGACGTTCTGGTCGCCGGTGTAGGAGTGCACCGTGGTCATGAAGCCGTGCTCGATGCCGAACGCCTTGTGCAGGACAGCGGCGACCGGCGCGAGGCAGTTGGTGGTGCACGACGCGTTCGAGACGACGAGGTGATCCTTGGTCAGCTTGTCGTGGTTGACGCCGTAGACGACGGTGAGGTCGGCGCCGTTCGACGGTGCGGAGACGAGCACGCGCTTGGCGCCGGCGTCGAGGTGGACCTTGGCCTTATCGCGGTCGGTGAAGATGCCGGTGCACTCGAACGCGATGTCGACGCCGAGTTCCTTCCACGGCAGCTGCGAGGGGTCACGCTGC
>QKGW01000003.1 GCA_003250275.1 Alphaproteobacteria bacterium | reverse complement strand
TTGCGCGAGCGCGGTGTCGATCACCCACTCGCCCATTTCGACCGCGAGCGCGTGGCCCTCGATCATCGGCAGGAAGTCCAGCGGCGCGACGAGGCCGCGCTCGGGGTGGTTCCAGCGCACCAGCGCCTCGAAGCCGCGCACCCAACCCGAGCGGACGTTGACCACCGGCTGATAGTGAAGCTCGAACGCGCCGGTGCGGATCGCCGCGCGGATGCGTTCGAGGTTTTCGTGGTAGATGCGGGCGGTCTGATCCTGCACCGCGTCGAACACGTGGAAGCGGTTCCGCCCGGCGATTTTCGCCTGGTACATCGCCTGGTCGGCCTGTCGCACTAGGTGATCGGCGTCGGTGGGCTCGGTCTGGGGGAAGAAGGTCACGCCGAGGCTGGCGCTCACCTGCATCGCCACGCCGCCGACGAGGATCGGCATCCGCGCGGTTTCGAGCAGGCGGTGGAGAACCTCGACGCAGCCCTCGATCGAGCCGACGTCCTGCAGCACCGCGACGAACTCGTCGCCGCCGAGGCGGCCGAGGGTGTCGCCCTTGCGCAGCACCCCGGTCATCCGCGTCGCGAGGGCGAAGAGGAGCTGGTCGCCCGCGTCGTGGCCGTGGGTGTCGTTGACCTCCTTGAAGCCGTCGAGATCGATGAACACCACCGCGGTGATCAACTTGTTGCGGTCCGCGTGCTCGATCGCGAGGTTGATCCGGTCGGTGAGCAGGATGCGGTTGGGCAGGCCGGTGAGCGCGTCGTAATAGGCGGCGCGTTCGAGCTGCTCGGCGTGGCGCTTGGAGTCGGTAATGTCGGAGAACAGGCTGACGTATTGGCGCACCGCGCCGCCGTCGTCGCGCACCGTGCTGATCGTTTGCAACGCGTGGAACACTTCGCCCGATTTGCGGCGGTTGGCGATCTCGCCGCGCCAGTGGCCGGTGTGCCCGAGGTCGCGCCACATCTCGGCGAAGAACGCGGCGTCGTGGGTGCCGGAGGCGAGGAAGCGCGGGTTGCACCCGAGAACCTCGGCGCGGGCGTAGCCGGTGAGGCGGGTGAAGGCGTCGTTGACGTCGAGAACGTCGCCCTCCGGACCGGTGATGAGAATGCCCTCCTGGGCGTTGGCGAACACGCAGGCCGCGTTGACCCGTTCGAGGCGGTCGAGGGCGTCCTGCTGCTCGGCGAGCTGCTGGCGGCGGCGCACGTAGATCGCGCCGAGCACTGCGATGATTGCCGTCGCGGTGCCCACGGTGGCGCTCAACGCGAACGCGGAGCTGCGCCAGTCGGCGAGGACGCTCGCGGCGTCGACGTGAGCGACGACGGCGAAGGGATAGAGGCCGGAGGCGCGGATGTAGCCGATCTCGCCGGCGCCGTGGACGTCATCGGCGGGCACAGGGCCGAAGTCGCCGTTGCGGAGGTCGAAGTGATCGCCGATCGCGCCGCCCGGTTCGCCCGGGCGGCGGCGCGCATCCGACGACATCAGGATCACGTCGTCGTAACGGATCACGTCGATGCGGCTCTCGGCGGGGTCGATGTTCTGCACCACGTGAGTGAGGAAGAAATCCGGGTTGAGGGCGATGAGGACGCGCTGCGCCCGCTTCGGCCCGGGTTTCTCGATCAGCATCGGAATGAAGCCGAGGTCCGTGCCCGCGCCGCCGCCGCGCGTGCCCGAGGAGAAGTCGCGCCCGCGCCAGGGCCCGCAGATGCGCGGAATGGCGGGGTCGGAGGTGGCGGGGTAGCAGTCGTCGAGGGGGAATTCAAGGCCGACGTTCGCGCGCGCGGTGCTCGCGACGATACGCCCGCGCGCGTCGATCAGCGACAGCGAGCGGACGAACGGTGCGTCGCCGAGCAGGGTTTGCAGCGCCGCCACGCCGGAGCCCGACTGACGCGCGAGGTTCGCGGCGATCACCTCGGTGGTGAAGATGCTCTGGGTGATGTAGCTCTCGATCGCGCGCGCCTGGGTCGCCGCGGTTTCGGCGCCGCGCGCGAGCGCGTCGTGGCGCTGGCGCACCAGGGTGTAGGCGGAGAGCGCGACCACCGTGCCGACGAACACCGTCAGCGCCGTCAGATATGCGCCCCGCGCGCCCTTCATCGGACGACGATGGGTTCGAGGTGGTTGCGTGCGGCGGCGGCCTCGAGCCGCCCATCGGCCTTGATCGCCTCGACGAAGTCCTCGATGCGCTGGAACCACGCGTCGTCGCCGGGGCGGACAGCGTAGGCGTAGGGGGTGATGTGGTAGGTCTCAGGCGGCGAGATCAGCCGCGCCCAGTCGGCGCTCGCGAGCAGGCGCTGGCTGTAGGGATAGTCGGTCATGAACACGTCGGCGCGGCCGGAGCGCACCTCCTGCTCGCGCGCGAACGGCGTGTCGACGACGAGGAGTTCGGCGTGCGTGAGCTTTTCGCGCATCACCGGCTCGTGCAGCGTGCCCTTGATCACCGCGACCACCGTGCCGGCGGTGTCGATGTCCGCCCAGGTCCGGATGCGGCGGTTGGTCGTGGTGGTGATGCCGTAGATGTCGCTCGCGAGATGCGGCGCGGTGAAACGCAGGTGCGCCGCGCGCGCCGGGGTCACGCCGATCGCGAACATCGCGACGTCGCAGCGGTCGGCCTCGATGTCGCCGACCAGCTTCGAGAACGAACTGTCGACGAAGGTCACCCCGACGCCGAGGTCGGAGGCGAGCGCGTGGGCCATCTCGACGTCGATGCCGGAAAGAGCCTGGGATTTGGGATTGCGGTAAGTGATCCCGTAGTAATCGGGCCAGATGCAGACGCGCACCGTGCCGCTCGAGAGAATCCGGTCGAGATGGGAGTCTTCGCCAAACGCCGGACCGGAAAACGCAATACCCGCACCGAGAAGGCAACCGAGAACAGACCACTTCCGCACGTCGACGCACCCCCCAGAACGGATTCTCTGAACTCTACGCGTGTATGGTGCTTATGAGGCTCAATCTCGGCATGTAGGGGGGCGTTTTCAATGACCGGGCCACCGTTTTCCGGCCCGGTCATTCGGCCTGGGGTTCAGTATCCGACGGCCGCGCCAGCGGGGCGGCGGGCGTCGTTGGCGCCGTAGAGATAGCCCTTCAGCACCTTGCCTGAATGCGCCGCGTCGCCGCCCGAGGAGGCGGCGTCCTTCGGCCCGCCGCCGACGCCGCCGACCTGGATCAGCTCCGCCGCGCCCCAGGGCTTCTGTTCGGTGATCTTGTGGCCCATGCCTTCGAGGATCTTCACCGTATCGGGAGAGAGGCCGAAGGGTTCGACGTAGACGGTGTCGGGCAGCCACTGATGATGGAAGCGCGGCGCGTCGACCGCCTCCTGCGGCGCCATGCCGTAATCGACGACGTTGAGGATGGTTTCGAGGGTGATGGTGATGATGCGCGAGCCGCCGGGGCTGCCGAGCACCAGCAGGGTCTCGCCGTCCTTGGTCACCAGCGTAGGGGACATCGAGGAGAGCGGGCGCTTGCCCGGTGCGATGCTGTTCGCCTTGCCCTGCACCAGACCGTAGAGGTTCTTCACCCCGGGCTTGATGGTGAAGTCGTCCATCTCGTCGTTGAGCAGGAAGCCGGTGCCGGGCGCGACCACGCCCGCGCCGAACGCGCCGTTGATGGTGTAGGTGACCGAGACCGCGTTGCCGTCCTTGTCGACCACCGAATAGTGGGTGGTTTCGGCCTTTTCGTGCGGCGGCGTGCCGGGCTGAACCTCCGACGACGGCGTCGCCCTGGCCGGGTCGATGCGCTTGCGGATCTCCGCGGCGTAGTCCTTCGAGAGCAGGCGGTCGAGCGGGTTGTTCACGAACGCCGGGTCGCCGAGGTAGGTGTTGCGGTCCATGTAGGCGTGGCGCATCGCCTCGACCATCAGGTGCACCGAGGCGGCGGAGCGGAAGCCGAGCGCCTTGAGGTCGTAGCCTTCGAGGACGTTGAGGATTTCGCAGATCGTCGTGCCGCCGGACGAGGGCGGCGGCGCCGAGGCGATGACGTGGCCGCGGTAGGTGCAGGTGAGCGGCGCGCTTTCGGTGACGGTGTAGGCGGCGAAGTCGGCGGCGGTGAGGATGCCGCCGTTCGCCGCGCTCGCGGCGGCGACCTTTTCGGCGATCGTGCCCTTGTAGAACGCGTCCGGCCCACGCTGCGCGATCAGCGCGAGAGTGGTGGCGAGGTCGGGCTGCGTCAGGCGTTCGCCGGGGCGATAGCGGCCGCCGTCGGGCTTGAGGAAGATGCGCTTCGCCTCCGGGTCCTTGGCGAGCTGCGCGGCCTTGGCGTCGAGGATGTCGGTGTCGGCGCGGCCGAGTTCGAAGCCCTCGCGCGCGAGGCGGATCGCCGGCGCCATCACCTCGGCGCGCGCCTTGGTGCCGTACTTCGCCAGCGCGGTGTCGAGCCCGAGCACCGTGCCCGGCACCCCGGCGGCGAGATAGCCGTAGATCGACAGACCCTTCACCGGGTTGCCTTCGGCGTCGAGGTACATCGTCTCGGTCGCCTTGGCCGGCGCGGTCTCGCGGAAGTTGAGGAAGGTGTCCTTGCCCGAGGCGAGGTGGATGGTCATGAAGCCGCCGCCGCCGAGGTTGCCGCAGCACGGGTTGACCACCGCGAGCGCGTAGCCGACCGCGACCGCCGCGTCGACCGCGTTGCCGCCCGCCCGGAGCACCGCGACGCCCGCCTCCGAGGCGAGGCGCTGCGAGCTCACCACCATGCCGTTCGCGGCTTCCACCGCGGGCTGGGAGGCGGCGAGAGCCGCCCCCGGCGCGAGGGCGAGGACGCACGCCCCCGTCGCCATCCACGTCCGCACCGACATTGTTTCCTCCGTCAGATCATCTGCATCAGCTTGCGATGCCGTTTGAGCGCGTAGACCAACGAGATCGCCGCGAGGACCAGGAACCCGAGCGAGATCGGCTGGGTGACGAAGATCGCGGGCGAGCCGTTGGCGATGGTGAGCGCGTTGCGGAACGACTGTTCGGTCATGCCGCCCAGGATCAGCGCCAGCACCAGCGGCGGGATCGGGATTTCGAGCTTCGAGAGCATATAGCCCGCGAGCGCGCTGATCGACACCAGCACGAAGTCGAAGCTCGAATAGTTGAGGAAGTAGGTGCCCATGTAAGCCATGCCGACGATCAGCGGCAGCATGATCCGTTGCGGCGTCTTCAAGAGTTGCACCAGCGGCACCGCGAGCGGCAGGTTGATGAACAGGAGGATGATGTTGCCCGCGAGCATCGAGGCGATCACGCCCCAGGCGATCTCGGGGTGCATCTCGAACAGCACCGGGCCGGGGCGCACGCCGAGCATCATCAGCGCGCCGAGCATCACCGCCGAGGTGCCGGAACCGGGAATACCCAAGGTGAGGAGCGGCACCAGCGCGCCGCACGAGCACGCGTTGTTGGCGGATTCCGGTCCGGCGAGGCCCTCGATCGCGCCCTTGCCGAATTCCTTCGGGCGCTTGCTCACCGATTTCTCGATCGCGTAGGAGAGGAAGGTGGCGATGGTGCCGCCCGCGCCCGGCAGCACGCCGACGAAGAAGCCGAGCGGGCCGCCGCGCAGCATCGGCATCAGCGAGCGCTTGAAGTCCTCGCCCGACATCCACACCCGGCCGATGCTCTTCGAATCGACGTCGTAGCGCACGTCGAGCGACGAGAGGTTCTTGAACACCTCGGCGATTGCGTAGAAGCCGATCATGATGACGAGGAAGTCGATGCCGTCCTGCAGGCTTTCGATCCCCATGGTGAAGCGGATCGCGCCGGACTGGCCGTCGATGCCGATGGTCGCGAGCATGAAGCCGAACGCCATCGCGATGAAGCCCTTGAGCACGCTGCCCTCGGAGAGGGTGATCGTGGCGGTGAGGGCGAACAGCATCAGCGAGAATTTCTCCGCCGGGCCGAACTTGAGCGCAAGATCGGCGACCGGTGCGGTGAAGAACACCAGGAACGCCATGCCGACGATGCCGCCGATGAACGAGGCGATTGCCGAGGTCGCGAGCGCGCTGCCGGCGCGGCCCGACTTCGCCATCGGGTAGCCGTCGAAGCACGAGACGATCGCCGAGGCGTCGCCGGGGGTGTTGATCATGATCGAGGCGCGCGAACCGCCGAACATCGCGCCGTAGTAGACCGCCGCCATGGTGATCAGCGCGGTCGCCGGGTTCATGCCGTAGGTGAGCGGGATCAGAACCGCGACGCCGGTCGCCGGGCCGAGGCCGGGCAACATGCCGATGATCGTGCCGAGGAGGCCGCCGATGACGATCCACATGATGTTGATCGGCTGCAGCGCGACTTCGAAGCCGAGGCCGAGATTGTGAAGAATGCTTTCCATGCCCTGGCCTCCGTCAGAAAGGCAGAATGTCGCCGAGGATGCCGCGCGGCAGGCTCAGGTTGAGGATCAGCGAGAACACTACGAACGTGACGACGGAAAAAATCGCCGCCATCGCAAGGTTCTGCAGGTGGCGGCCGTCGTTGATCAGCTCGGAGATGCCGATCATGAAGAAGAACGTCGCGATCGGGTAGCCGAGCCAGTCGAGCACCAGCCCGTAGACGATGCCGAGCGCCATGACCGCGAGGATGCGCAGCCACACGCCGCGGTTCGCCGAGAACCCCCACGAGAACGCCGGGCGCTCGGCGGCGCGCAGATCCTTGGCGATCAGCGCCGCCCCGGAGACGATCGCGATCGCCGACACCAGGAAGGGGAAAGCACGGGGGCCGACTTGGTCGCCCGCTTCGTAGACCGGCACCATGAAGGTGCCGACGAGGTACGCAATGCCGAGGATCAACGCGAGGATCCCGGCGGTCAGGTTCTTGGTCATCCGCTCCACCCCCTGGAGAAAGAACGCGCGCGCGGCGCGGCGCGGGTGGGCCGCGCCGTGCCGGGGTTGGGGCCCTGGGTCACTTGACCAGGCCGACCTCCTTGAGGGTGGTCGCCATCTCGACCTGCTGCTTGGCGAGGAAGGCGGTGTGCTCGTCGGCGTTCTGGTAGAAGGATTCCCAGCCGAGGTTGTCGAGAGCCTTCTTCCAGGTCGGCGACTTGACCATCTTCGCGATGGTGTCGTCCCAGAACTTGCGCTGCGCCGGGGTGAGGCCCGGAGCCGCGATCACGCCGCGCCAGTGCGGGAAGATGAAGTCGACGCCCTGTTCCTTCCAGGTCGGCACGTTCGGCAGTTCGGCGGTGCGCTCGGGCGAGGAGATGCCGAGGAGGCGCAGCTTGCCCGCCTTCACCTGTTCGAGGGTCTCGCCGAGGCTGATCGTGATCGCCTGGATGTGGCCGCCGAGCAGCGCCGGAATTTGCTCCGCCGCGGTCGCCGGGTAGACCACGAACTTCACGCTCTTCGGGTCGGCGCCGTAGGCCTTGGCGAGGGTGAGGAACTGGATGTGGTCGTCGTTGCCGAGCGCCGGGCCGACGCCGATGTGCATCGAGGACGGGTCCTTCTTGAGCGCCTCGAAGAATGCCTTGCCGTCCTTCCACGGCGCGTCGGCGCGCACCGCGACCACTTCCCATTCCGCCATCAGCGCGGCGAGCGGCGTGAAGTCCTTGTAGGTCAGGTCGCTCTTGCCGAGGACGTTGTTCTGAACGAGCAGCGGCGAGGTGGCGGCGAGGAATTCACCCTGGCCTTCCTTGCCCTTGAGGTAGTTCCAACCGGTGGCGCCGCCGCCGCCCGGCTTGTTGGTGACGATGATCGGGCGATCGACGAGTTTCTCTTCGGTCAGCGCCTTCTGCATGGTGCGGGAGAGGAGGTCCCAGCCGCCGCCGGGGCCGGCCGGGGCGATGATCTCGATCGGACGCTGCGGTTTCCAATCTTCGGCGTGCGCGGCGATCGGGGCCGCTGCCAGCACCGCCGCAAACACCGCACCACTCAAAGCGGTCCATTTGCCGTTCATTCGTTCCACCCTCCGAAATCGGATAATTATTGGATACGCGGGACTATTGATCCGAAATGGGAATTCCCGGCGGGTTTCCAATCGCCTGGAGCGAGCGGGCGGAAGATTTATGTGCGATATAGGATCGGGTTCGGCGGAACGGCTGGGAGGGCACGGGCAATGGCGCGGACGATCGGATTACAGCGGATCGCGGGGGATTACGGCGTCGCGCGCCTCGCGGCGGATGCGGCGGTTCCGCCCTGGGCGGACGGGCCCGGCCTGGTCTCGATCACCCGCACCGCCGACGAGTTGTCGATCACCTGTCTCGCCGCGCGCATCCCGGCGGACGCGCGCGCGGATCGCGGCTGGCGCTGCTGGAAATTCGAAGGGCCGTTCGCCTTCGACGAGGCGGGTATCCTGCTCGCGGTGGTGCGCCCGCTCTCGGAGGCGGGCTTAGGCGTCTACGTGATCTCGTCGTTCGACACCGACCACCTGCTGCTCAAGGCCGAGGACGCGGCGCGCGCGGAAACCCTGCTCGCCGCCGCCGGGCACCGGCTCGCTTAGTTGGTCGCCGCCGGGTCGGATTCCTCGGGGTCGAGGCCGAGGGTGCGGAACATCATCGCGACCTTGTCCATCGCCGCGTCGAGTTCGGTCTTGTCGGTCGAGCGACCGACGATGCACACGCCGATGCGCTCGCCGAGGCCGAAGGGATAGCTGCCGAGGTCGACCTCCGGGTGGTCGGACTGGATCAGCGCGAGCGGCTGGGCGAGGTCGCCCTCGCGCGCGTCGGCGGAGATCGCGCGGGAGAGCACCGGGTCGCCGCCCGAAAGCGTGTGGGCGATCGCGTCGAACATCGCGCGCATGATGCTCGGCACCCCGGCCATCACGTGGACGTTTTCGATCCGGAAGCCCGGCGCAGCGGAGACCGGATTGGGGATCAGGCTCGCGCCCGCCGGGGTCATCGCCATGCGCAGGCGCGCGGCGTTGATCTTGTCGCCGTAGTAGTTTTCGAGGATGCGCTTCGCCTCGGGGTGCAGGGTCCAGGCGACGCCGAACGCCTTGGCCACGCTCGCGGCGGTGATGTCGTCGTGGGTCGGGCCGATGCCGCCGGTGGTGAAGACGTAGGTGAAGCGCCGCCGCGCGTCGTTGACGGTCTCGACGATGCGTGCCTCGACGTCGGGGATGACGAGCGCCTCCTGCACCGGAATGCCGATCTGGCTCAGGCGCTTGGCGAGGAAGGGAAGGTTTTCGTCCTTGATCCGCCCGGAGAGAATTTCGTTGCCGATGAGGATGGCGCAGGCGGTGGGCTGGACGGACACGGGACTTCTCCTTCCTTGAAAACGTTCCTTCGGATCAATTCAGCGCGTCGAGGATCGGCGCGATCAGCGGCAGGTCGGCGGGCGGCATCGCGTAGTCGCGCAGGCGGTTGGGCTTGACCCAGGCGAGGCCCTGGCCCTCGCGTCCGCGCGGAAAGCCGTCCCAGGTGCGGATCAGGAACACCGGCATCAGCAGGTGGAAGCTCTCGTAGGCGTGCGAGGCGAAGGTGAGCGGCAGCAGGCACGCGGGCTTGACCGCGATG
>QKGW01000589.1 GCA_003250275.1 Alphaproteobacteria bacterium | reverse complement strand
CGACGACTTCATCCGCACCACCGAGGCGCGCCACACCGCGGCGACCCAGGAGCTCTGGCGGCGCCTGGAGGAGCGGGGGCAGATCTACCTCGGCGGCTATCAGGGCTGGTATTCGGTGCGCGACGAGGCGTTCTTCGCCGAAAGTGAACTGACCAAGGGGCCGAACGGCGAAAAGCTCGCGCCGACCGGCGCGCCGGTCGAGTGGGTCGAGGAACCGAGCTACTTCTTCCGCCTCTCCGATTGGCAGGAGCCGCTGCTCAAGTTCTACGAAGAGAACCCCGGCTTCATCATGCCGACCTCGCGCCGCAACGAGGTGCTGAGCTTCGTGCGCGGCGGTCTGCAGGATCTCTCGATCTCGCGCACCAGCTTCTCGTGGGGCATTCCGGTGCCGGGCAACCCCGACCACATCATGTACGTGTGGCTCGACGCGCTGACCAACTACGTCACCGCGCTCGGCTTCCCCGATACCGAGGCCGACCTCTACAAGACCTTCTGGCCCGCCGACGTGCACATGGTCGGCAAGGACATCCTGCGCTTCCATGCGGTCTACTGGCCGGCGTTCCTGATGGCCGCCGGGCTCGAACCGCCGAAGCGGGTGTTCGCGCACGGCTGGTGGACCAACGAGGGGCAGAAGATTTCGAAGTCGCTCGGCAACGTCATCGATCCCTACGAGCTGATCGCCACCTTCGGCCTCGACCAGACGCGCTATTTCCTCCTGCGCGAGGTGCCGTTCGGCTCCGACGGCGATTTCTCCCGCCGTGCGATGATCCAGCGCAAGAACTCCGAGCTCGCCAACGACTACGGCAATCTCTGCCAGCGCGTACTGTCGATGATCGCGAAGAACTGCGGCGGTCAGGTGCCGGAACACGGCGCGTTCGCCGACGACGACGACGAGATGCTCGGCAAGGCCGCCGCGCTGCTCGGCGAGGTGCGCGCGGCGCTCGACGAACAGGCGTTCCACGAAGCGCTCGACCGCATCTGGGCGGTGATCCGCGGCGCCAACGCTTATATCGACCGCCAGGCCCCCTGGACCCTGCGCAAGACCGATCCGGCGCGGATGGCGACGGTGCTCTACGTGCTCGCCGAGACGATCCGCCGCGTCGCGATCCTCACCCAGCCGTTCATGCCCGACGCTTCCGCGGCGATCCTCGATCAGGTGGCGGCGGAGGGGCGCGATTTCACCGCGCTCGCGACGGCGCTGGTGCCCGGCACGCCGCTGCCCGCGCCAAAGGGCGTGTTCCCGCGCCACGAAATCGAGGAGGCCGCCCCCTGATGTTGGTGGACAGCCACTGCCATCTGGACTTTCCCGATTTCGCCGAGGAAATCGGCGATATCCTCGCGCGGGCGCGCAACGCCGGGGTCGGCACGATGCTGACCATCGGCACGCGCCTCGCGAAGGCGGGACAGGCGCTCGCGCTCGCGGACGCGCACCCCGAGGTCTACGCCACCGTCGGCGTGCATCCGCACCACGTGGCGGAAGAGGAGGGGGCCTGGACCGTCGAGGCGATCAAGGCGCTGGCGGCGCACCCGCGCGTCGTCGGCATCGGCGAGAGCGGCCTCGACTATTTCTACGACTTCAGCCCGCGTCCGATGCAGGAGGAAGCCTTCCGTATCCACATCGCCGCCGCGCGCGATCTCGGTCTGCCGCTCGTCATCCACTCGCGCGACGCCGACGCCGACATGCTCCGCATCCTCCGCGACGAGCAGGCCCAGGCGCCGTTCACGGCACTGATGCATTGCTTCAGCTCCACGCGCGAACTTGCTGAAGGCGCACTCGAATTGGGGATGTATCTCTCGGCTTCCGGGGTCATCACCTTCAAGAAGAACGAGGAGCTGCGCGAGATCTTCCGCGACGCGCCGCTCGACCGCCTGCTGGTCGAGACCGACAGCCCGTACCTCGCGCCGGTGCCCAAGCGCGGCAAGCGCAACGAGCCCGCCTATGTCGCCTACACCGCGCAGGTGCTCGCCGAGGTCAAGGGCATCAGCCTCGAGGACGTCGCGGCCGCGACGACTGCCAACGTGCACCGGCTGTTCTCGCGCATTCCCGCCGGGGGCGCGGCATGAAGGTCACGCTCCTCGGCTGCGGCGCGGCGCCCGGTGTGCCGTCGATTTCCGGCGGCTGGGGAAAATGCGATCCGGCGGAGCCGAAAAACCGCCGGATGCGCACGTCGATCCTGGTGGAGGAGGGCGAGACCGCGATCCTCGTCGATACCGGCCCCGATCTGCGTGAGCAGTTGCTGCGCGCGGGCGTGAAGCGCGTCGACGGCATCCTCTACACCCACGGACACGCCGACCACACCCACGGCATCGACGAAGTCCGCGAAATTAACCGCGCGATGAAGGCGGCGATCCCGGTCTGGGGCATGGCGACGACCCTCAACGACCTCTCGTCGCGCTTCGGCTACGCCTTCCAACCCTATGACGACATTACCGCTCCGGGCGTCGCGATCTACCATCCGTGGC
>QKGW01000036.1 GCA_003250275.1 Alphaproteobacteria bacterium | reverse complement strand
AGATCGCCGGGCGCAAGGGCAGGGTGGCGGTCGGCTGCTTCGCCAGCAACGCCGCGCGGGTCGAGAGCGTCGTGCACGCCGCGCGCGAGGCCGGGCGCGAAATCTGCCTGCTCGGCCGTTCGCTCCACCGCGTCGTTGACGCCTGCGCCACGGCGGGGCGTCCGCTCGACATCGGGCGTCTGATCCCCGAGGCCGAGGCGGGCTACATCCCCAATGACCGCATTCTCTACGTCGCCACCGGATCGCAGGGCGAGCCGCGCGCCGCGCTCGCGCGCATCGCCGGCAACACTCACCCCAACGTCGCGTTCGGGGCGGGGGACACGGTGATCTTTTCCTCGCGGGTGATCCCCGGCAACGAGCGCGCGGTGCTCGAAGTCCAGAACGCCTTCGCGGCGCTCGGAGTCGAAGTCGTCACCGCGCGCGACGTGCCGGACATCCACGTTTCCGGCCATCCGGCGCAGGACGAACTCGCGCGATTCTACGAATTGCTGCGTCCCCGGAGTCTGATCACCGTCCACGGCGAGAATTTGCACCTCGAAGCCCACGCAAAACTCGCACAAAACGTGGGGATTCAGAACGTTATCGTGCCGTTCGACGGGGTGCTGGTGCGGCTCGCTCCCGGACCCGCGGAAAAGGTTGGAACGGTTCAAAGCGGCCGTCTCGTGCTCGACGGCAACAGGATTATTCAGAGAGATTCGGAAATTCTTCGCAACCGGCGGCGCATCATGTATAACGGCTGCGTCGTCGTGACTCTGGTGGTCGGCGGCACGGGGGAATTGCTGCGGCCGCCAAGCTTAACGGCGCCGGCACTGCTCGACTCGGACGAGGAAGAACCCACCGCGGTTTTGGCGATTGACGCCGCGATCGAAGCGGTACGTCAAACGCCCGCCAAGGGCCGTCGTGACGACGGGGTGCTTCAGGAAGCCGTTCGCCGGGCCGTCCGGCGCAGTCTGCTCGCATCGACAGGGAAAAAACCCGTCACCTGCGTGCAGATCGTGCGGATTTAACACTGGAATTCTCAGGAGAGTTGAGATGATCGGACGTTTCAATCACGTGGCCATCGTTGTTCCGGATCTGGCCGCTGGCACCGCTCTGTACCGTGACGCCCTCGGCGCCAAGGTCTCCGAGCCGATGGATGTGACCGAGCATGGCGTGACCGTCGTGTTCGTCGAGCTGCCGAACACCAAGGTCGAGCTGCTGCACCCGCTTGGGGAGAAGTCCCCGATCGCGTCCTTCCTCGAGAAGAACCCGAAGGGCGGCATCCACCACATCTGCTTCGAGACCGAATCGCTCGCGAAGGCTTCCGAGAAGCTGAAGGCCGCTGGCAAGCGCGTCCTCGGCGACGGCAACCCGAAGATCGGCGCTCACGGTAACCCGGTGCTGTTCCTGCACCCGTCGGACTTCAACGGTACCCTCGTCGAGCTCGAAGAGACCGGCGCCCACTAAGTCGGGTTCGCCCGGCCATTGGGGGTATCCCTGGTGAGCTGGTATTGCGATCTTGCACCCGGTCATCCCTACCATGGGCCGTACCATGAAAATGAGTACGGCTTCCCGGTGGCGGATGACCGGGTTTTATTTGAGCGCCTGACGCTCGAAATCATGCAGGCGGGCCTCTCGTGGCTCACCGTGCTCAAGAAGCGCGAGGCCCTCGGCCTGGCGTTCTCGGGCTTCGATATCGCTGCCGTCGCCGCCTATGGCGAGGCCGACCGCGCGCGTCTGCTCGCGGATGCGGGGATCATCCGCAACCGCCTCAAGATCGACGCGATCATCCATAACGCCCAGGCGATCCTCGACATCCAGCGCGACGCCGATTCGTTCGCGGCGTGGATCGCGGCGCATCATCCGCTCGACCTCAAGGGCTGGATCAAGCTGTTCAAGACCCGATTCCGCTTCGTCGGCGGCGAGATCATGAACGAATTTCTGATGAGCATCGGCTATCTGCCCGGCGCGCACCGTCCGGACTGCCCCGTATACGCGGCGATCGCCGCGAAAAACCCGCCATGGATGTAAAAAAAGAGGCAGGGAACGTGTCCCTGCCTGATAAGTTTAGCTTGGCGTAATCAAGAGAAACGCCGGACCCACGATGTGCGGCGGCCGTCCTCCTCAAACTTGGGCTATTGAGGAGTGTGCCTTATTTTTATGTGGCTTTCAAGCGTCGCGATGAATGAATTTCAGTTTTCTCGCGAAAAAAATTCATCAGAGAGGGTGCGATGGTACGAATGGCGATGCTGCTGGCGGTGATCATCGGGGCAATTGCCGCGCCCGCATGGGCCGACGATATCGACGCCTGTGTACGCGCAATGCGCGCGGATGGCGGCGGCGCGGACTACAAGCCGGGGGTGGATGTCTACGGCCGCCCGGTCGCGCCGGCCGACGCGCCCGGCACGATCCGCATCGAGCCGCCCAAGGTGATCGAATTTCCGGTGACCATCGACGTGGCGAAGCGCCTCGGCTTCGACACCCGTGG
>QKGW01000119.1 GCA_003250275.1 Alphaproteobacteria bacterium | reverse complement strand
GTCGAGCGGCTCGATGCCCCAGATTTCCCTGGCGTAGCCGTGGATGGTGCGGTCGGCGGAGAACTTGCCCATGTTGGCGACGTTGAGGATGGCGCGGCGCGTCCACTCCTCGCGGTCGAGGTAGACGCGGTCGACCTCCTCCTGGCAGCGCAGGTAGTCGGCGAAGTCGGCGAGCACGAGGAAGTGGTCGCCGCCGCGCAGCAGGCTGTCGATCAGGGGCTTGTAGCGCGACGGATCGTTGGGCGAGAAGTAGCCGTTGCGCACCATGTCGAGGGTGCGGCGCAGCGCCTCGTTGCCGTCGTAGTACTCCCACGGATCGTAGGCACCGGAGCGCAGCGCCTTCGCCGCGGCGACGTCGAGCCCGAAGATGAAGATGTTCTCCGCCCCGACCTCATCGTGGATCTCGATGTTCGCGCCGTCCATCGTGCCGATGGTGAGCGCGCCGTTGAGCGCGAACTTCATGTTGCCGGTGCCCGAGGCCTCGGTGCCCGCGGTCGAGATCTGCTCGGAAAGCTCGGAGCCGGGAATGATGATCTCGGCGCTCGACACCTTGTAGTCGGGGATGAACACCACCTTGAGCATGTCGCGCGTCGCGCGGTCGTGGTTGAGCGTCTCCGCGACGTCGAGGATCAGGCGGATGATCAGCTTCGCCATGTCGTAGCCGGGCGCGGCCTTGCCGGCGAAGATCACCGTGCGCGGCACCGTCACCAGCTTCGGGTCGTCCTTGAGGCGGTTGTAGCGCGCGACCACCTGGAGGATGTTGAGAAGCTGGCGCTTGTATTCGTGCAGGCGCTTGACCTGGGTGTCGAACAGGCTCGCCGGGTCCACCGTCACCCCGGTCGCGCCGGAGATCAGCTTCGCGAGCCGCCGCTTGTTGGCGAGCTTGATCTCCTGGAAGCGGGCGCGGAACGCCGCGTCGTCGGCGAACTTGGCGAGCGGCTTGAGCTGGTCGAGGTCCTTCTCCCAGCCGTGGCCGACGCTCTCCGCGATCAGCCCGGCGAGCGGCGGGTTCGACTGCAGCAACCAGCGGCGCGGGGTGATGCCGTTGGTCATGTTGACGAACTTGTCCGGCCAGATTTTCGCGAAGTCGGCGAACAGGCCCTCGCGCAGCAGCTTGGTGTGCAGCGCCGCGACGCCGTTGACCTTGTGGCTCCCGACCACCGCGAGGTGCGCCATGCGGATGCGCCGGGTCGCGTCGTCGACGAGCGAGACGCGCGACAGGATCGCGGAATCGCCGGGGAACGTCCGCCGCACGTCGCGCAGGAACACGTCGTTGATCTGGTAGATGATTTCGAGGTGGCGCGGCAGGATCGTCTGGATCATGTCGACCGGCCAGGTTTCGAGCGCCTCGGGCAGCAGGGTGTGGTTGGTGTAGCCGAAGGTGCGGGTGCAGAGCGCCCAGGCCTCGTCGAAGCTCATCCCGTGGTCGTCGATGAACAGGCGCATCAGTTCCGCCACCGCCATCGCCGGGTGGGTGTCGTTGAGCTGGATCGCGACCTGATCGGGGAAGTTCGCCCAGCCCTCGTGATTGCGCATGTAGCGGTGCAGGATGTCCTGCAGCGAGGCGGAGACGAAGAAGTACTCCTGCTTGAGGCGGAGCTCCTGGCCGTCCTGGCTCTTGTCGTTGGGGTAGAGCACCTTCGAGAGGGTCTCGGAGACGGTCTTGTTGCGCACCGCCTCGACGTAGTTGCCCTGGTTGAAGGTGGAGAGGTCGAACTCCCGCGTCGCCCGCGCCGACCACAGGCGGAGGTTGCCCACCGTCTGGGTGCCGAAGCCCGAGACCGGGTTGTCGAAGGCCATCGCCATCACTTCGTCGGCGTCGACCCACTGGCAGACCTCCTGCCCCTGGGCGTTGCGCCAGCAGAGGTTCTTGCCACCGAAGCGCACGCGGTAGATCACCGACGGGCGCTCGACCTCCCACGGGTTGCCGTAGCGCAGCCAGTTCTCCGGCTGCTCGATCTGCTGGCCCTCGTCGATGCGCTGGCGGAACATCCCGTACTCGTAGCGGATGCCGTAGCCGATGCCGGGGTAGTCGTGGGTGAACAGGCTGTCGAGGAAGCACGCGGCGAGACGCCCGAGGCCGCCGTTGCCGAGCGCGGCGTCGAACTCGAATTCCTTGAGGTGGTCGAGGTCGAGGCCGAACTCGCCCAGGGTCTCGCGGGTGATGTCCATCACCCCGAGGTCGAGCAGCACCTTTTCGAGCGAGCGCCCGACCAGGTACTCCATCGAGAGGTAGTAGACGAGCTTCTTGCCCTGGTCGTAGTTCTGCCCCGAGGTCTTGACGTTGCGCTCGGAGAGGACGAAGCGCAGCAGGCTGGCGAGCGCGAGAAACCAGTCCCGTTCGTCCGCGCCTTCGGGCGAGCGCCCGACGCTCTGGATCATCGAGCGGACGAGCGCGCCCTTCAGCCGCTCCTTGTCCTCGAACACCGAGAACAGCGGTTCTTCGAGATAGTTTTCGACGGCCACCGGCTTCTGCATCGCACCTACCCTCTTGCTCTCAAAACGGCCTCATAGACCTCGCGGTAGCGCACCGCGGCGGCGCGCCAGGAGAAGTCCACCCGCATTCCGCGGGCGCGAACCTCGGCCCACGCCGCCGGGCGGTCGTAGAGCTCGCGCGCGCGGATCAGCGCGGCGAGGAAATCGGCGGGGGTCTCGCCGTCGAACACGAACCCGGTGCCTTCCGGATGCTCGTCGACGTCGGCGACGCTGTCCGCGAGACCGCCGGTGCGGCGCACCACCGGCAACGTACCGTATCCCAACGCGTACATCTGGGTGAGGCCGCACGGCTCGAAGCGAGACGGCACGGCGAAAACGTCGGACCCCGCCTCGATCACATGGGCGAAGTTTTCGTCGTAGCCAATATGCGCGGCGACGCGTCCGGCGAAAATCTGCGCCGCCTCGCGGCATTTGGCTTCGAGCTCTGGCTCGCCAGCGCCTTGAATTACAACCTGGAATCCCATCTCGACGATCTCCGGCAGGGCATCGAGAACGATGTCCATGCCTTTTTGCCAGACCAGCCGCCCGACCAGCCCGAGGATCGGCGCGCCGGCGTCGGGCAGCAGCCCGGCGGCGGCCTGGAGCGCCGCCTTGCACGCGGCCTTGCCGGAAACGTCGTCGGCCGAGTAGGTCTGCGCGATCGCCGGGTCGATCGCCGGGTTCCAGATGTCGTGGTCGATGCCGTTGAGGATGCCGCGCAGGTTGCGCGCCCGCCAGCGCACCACGCCGTCGAGGCCGTAGCCGAAGCCCTCGGTCTGGATCTCGCGCGCGTAGGTGGGGCTGACCGTGGTGAGGAAGTCGGAGAACACCAGGCCGCCCTTGAGCAGGCTGACGTTGCCCCAGAATTCGAGCGCGTCGATGTGGTAGAACGCCGGATCGATGCCGAGTTCGCCCAAAATCGACGGCGGGAACACCCCCTGGTAATGGAGGTTGTGGATGGTGAACACGCACCCCGCGCCGCCGTCGCGCCACTGGCGCATGTAGACCGGCACGAGACCGGTCTGCCAGTCGTGCGCGTGCACGATGTCGGGCTGCCAGCCCATCAGCCCGCCGCCGATGCCGATCAGCGCGGCGGCGCGCGAGAGCAGCGCGAAGCGGCGCGGGTTGTCGGGCCAGTCGCGGCCGTCGGCGTCGAGATAAGGGCCGCCCGGACGGGCGAACGCCTCGGGGCAGTCGAGCAACAGCACGTCGAGATTGCTGTCGGGCATGTGCGCCGGGATCAACCGCGCGGAGCCGTAGCCCATCGCGTCCGGCAGGGGAATCGGCTCGCCGGCGTGGACCGCCTTGGCCATCGCCTCGGGGTAGCCCGGCAGCATCACCCGGACCTCGTCGCCGAGCGAGCGGAACGCCTTCGGCAGCGCGCCGACGACGTCGGCGAGTCCACCGGTTTTCGCCAGCGGATACACCTCCCCGGCGACGTACAAGATCTTCATGCGCGATGCTACCCCTCGGGAATAACTGTCTTCCGACTATGGCACAGCCCCCGCCCGCACTGTAGCCATTTCCCGCGCAGAGCTGCGTTGCATCCCTACGGAATCTCCGCGTTTTCGCTTTTCGGCACGGCGGCGATGACATACCCTCGAAGCGAAAGAATGCACATAACCACGGGGAGGACGGTCAATGGATTCCAGTCAACGCGACCTCAATACCTCGTTGAAGAACACGCTCGCCCTGGTGCTTGCGGGCGGACGCGGCAGCCGCCTGATGGACCTCACCGATTCGCTGGCCAAACCGGCGATTTTTTTCGCCGGCAAGTTCCGCATCATCGACTTTCCGCTGTCCAACTGCATCCACTCGGGCATCCGCAAGGTCGCGGTGCCGACGCAATACCGCTCGCACCAGTTGATCCAGCACGTGCAACGCGGCTGGGGCTTCCTCAAGTCCGAGTTGCAGGAGTTCATCGAGATCTGGCCGGCGCAGCAGCAGACCGCCGACGAAAGCTGGTACCGCGGCACCGCCGACGCGGTCTACCAGAACATGGACCTGCTGAAGTCGATCGACCCGACCTACATCCTCGTGCTCGCGGGCGACCACGTCTACAAGCAGGACTACTCGAAGATGCTCGCCCAGCACATCGAGCGCCGCGCCGAGGCGACCGTCGCCTGCGTCGAGGTGCCGATCGCCCGCGCCTCCGATTTCGGCGTGGTGAAGGTGGACGAGAACGAGCAGATCGTCGAGTTCATGGAGAAGCCCGCCAATCCGGCGTCGATCCCCGGACGCCCGGACGTCGCGTTCGCCTCGATGGGCATCTACATCTTCAACGCCGACTTCCTCTTCCAGCAGCTCATCCGCGACGCCGGAACCCAGGGTTCGTCGCGCGACTTCGGCAAGGACATGCTGCCGAGCCTGGTCGGACGGTCGCGCCTGTTCGCGCACCGCTTCGCCGACAGCTGCGTCAGCCCAAACCCGCAGGTCGAGCCCTACTGGCGCGACGTCGGCACCGTCGACGCCTACTGGGAGGCCAACATCGACCTCACCACCGTCACCCCGGCGCTCGACCTCTACGATCCGGAATGGCCGATCTGGACCTCGCAGGAGCAGCGCCCACCGGCGAAGTTCGTCTTCGACGACGACGACCGCCGCGGCGTCGCCCTCGATTCGGTGGTCGGCGCGGGCTGCATCGTCTCGGGCGGCACGGTGCGCGGCTCGCTGATCTCGAACAACGTGCGCGTCAACTCGCACTCGCTGGTCGAGGATTCGGTGATCCTGCCGAACTGCGACATCGGCCGCCACGCCGTGGTCAAGAAGGCGATCATCGCGCAGGGCACCCACATCCCGCCCGGCATGATCATCGGCGAGGACCCGGAACTCGACGCCAAGCGTTTCTACCGCTCCGAAGGGGGCGTGGTGCTCGTCACCGCCCAGATGATCGAAGACCTCGATTGACCTGTCCCGCCGCGTAAATTAGACAAATCGCATACGGAGACCCGCCCGGCGCGGGTCCCCGAGGTTTTTCTCTCAACGCACGTCAGGATGAATCCCATGCCCGTTCTCACCGCACGCAACGACGGCGGCAGCCGCTTCATTGCGACGTTCTCGCAGTTCGACGCCACCGTCACCACCGACGCCGCCGCCGGTCACGGCGGCGACGGCACCTCGTTCTCGCCGATCGACATGACCACCGCCGCGGTGGTCAACTGCACCGGCACGCTGATGGCGATCAAGGCGCGCTCGATGGGCCTCGACGTCACCGGCATGACCCTCGCGGGCAGCCACACCATGGGCAAGGGCATGATCGGCGCGATCGAGATGGCCGCCGCAGTGCCCTGCGAGACCGACGAACGCCAGCGCGAAAGCATCGTCCGCGCCGCCCGCAACTGCCCGGTGCGCAAGAGCCTGCACCCGGACATCGCGGTGTCGCTCACCGTCAAGTGGGCGGACGGCACGGTCGAGGCCTACGCGGACTAGTCCACGAGCGCTTCCGCAACGCTGCGGAAACCGCGCATCGAACAGAAGGTCTCGCCGCACATCGTGCAGTGATGCTCCCCCGCCGCCGCGCCGCGATAGGCGCGCGCGGTCGCCGGGTCGATCGCGAGACCGATCTGCTCCTCCCAGCGGAAGGCGTAGCGCGCCCGCGAGAGCGCATCGTCGCGCGCCCGTGCCGCGGCGGTGCCGCGCGCCACGTCGGCGGCGTGGGCGGCGACGCGGAAGGTCACCACGCCGGTGCGCACGTCGTCGCGGTCGGGCAGGCCGAGGTGCTCCTTCGGCGTCACCACGCACAACATCGACGCCCCCATCCACGCGATCATCGCGCCGCCGATCGCGCCGGTGAGGTGGTCGTAGCCCGGCGCCGCGTCGGTGACGAGCGGCCCGAGGGTGTAGAGCGGCGCTTCGCCGCAGGCCTCGCGGTGGCGCGCGATGTTCTCGGCGATCTTGTCCATCGGCACGTGGCCGGGGCCTTCGATCATCGTCTGCACGCCGTATTCGGCGGCGACGCAGGCGAGCTTGCCGAGGGTTTCGAGTTCGGCGAACTGCGCGGCGTCGTTGGCGTCGGCGATCGAGCCGGGGCGCAGGCCGTCGCCGAGCGACACCGCGACGTCGTAGGCGGCGAGGATTTCGCAGATCTCGCCGAAGCGGGTGTAGAGGAAGTTCTCGGCGTCGTGCGCGGCGCACCAGCGCGCCACGATCGCGCCGCCACGGCTCACCACCCCGGTGACGCGCGCCGCCGCGAGCGGCAGATGCGCGCGCCGCAGCCCGGCGTGAATGGTGACGTAGTCGACCCCCTGGCGGGCGTGGTCGACCAGGGTTTCAGCGAACGCCTCCCAGGAGAGGTCCTCGGGCCTGCCGCCGACGCGCACCAGCGCCTCGTAAAGCGGCACGGTGCCGATCGGCACCGGCGCGGCGCGCAGGATCGCCGCGCGGGTGCGGGCGATCTCGGCGCCGGTCGAGAGATCCATCACCGTGTCCGCGCCCGCCGCCACCGCGTCGGTCATCTTCGCCACTTCCTGCGCGAGGTCGGAAACCTCGCCCGAAGTGCCGATGTTGGCGTTGACCTTGACGCGGAAGGCGCGGCCGATCGCCATCGGTTCGAGTTCGGGATGGTTGGGGTTGGCGGGGATGATCGCCGCGCCGCGCGCCACTTCGTCGCGCACGAACTCTGGCGTCACCGGCTGCGCGGCACCGAAGGATTCGCGGATCGCCACCCACTCCATCTCGGGCGTGACGATGCCCGCGAGCGCGTAGTCGCGCTGGGTGACGCGGCTCCCTGGACGCGCCCGGAACGCGCCGGCGGCGTCGCGGACGAGATCGTCGCGATGGGCGAGCCACGGGCGCTTCGGCCCCGGCACACCCGTATCGGGAGCATCGAGCGCGAACGGCGGCGCGTCGGCGAGCGGAATTTCGCGGCACGGCACCGCAACTTCGGGGTGGATTTCGCCGCGCACGATGCGTCGGGCGAAACAGGCGGGCTTGGCGTTCATCATGGCCTCCTCGCTGGGCGGTGGAGACCCGGGGCGCGAGAAGACGGGCGGGCGGAGCCCGCGATCCCATCCCTTCGCCGGTATGACCCGGATCAGGTTCAAAGGGTCATCGCGCATCGCGGCGATATCTCAGCCCCCTGGCGGGACCCCCCTTGGGTTGCCCCGAGCCTCGCCTGGGTTCGCGAAATTGTCAAAGCCAAAACCCTCGGTTTCCTGGGAATCCCCTGGACGAACCGCCACCTCCCATGTTTTTCTGAGAAAAGTCTGATATTGGAGGAAGGACATGACCGGATCCCGGTTCTCGGCGACCGTTCTGGTTGAGAATTCCGCGCGCGAAGGGCTCGCGGCGGAACACGGCCTCGCGTTCTGGATCGAAACCCCGCAGGGGCCGATCCTCTTCGATACCGGACAGGGCACCGCGCTGGTGAACAATGCCGGACGCCTCAACCTCGACCTCGGCGCCGCGCATTTCCTCGTCATCAGCCACGGGCACTACGACCACACCGGCGCCGCCGACCAGATCCTCGCCCGCAACGATAAGTTGATGGCGGTCTACCATCCCGAAGTTTTCCGCGAGCGCTACAGCGTCCGCATCGACACCGCCCGCCCGATCGGCATCCCGCCCGCGTGCGCAGCGGCGTTGCGCGCCCTGCCGCCGCAACGGGTGTGCGCGAGTGCCGCGCCGGTGGAACTCGTGCCCGACGTCGGCACCACCGGCGAGATTCCGCGCGGCACCCCCTACGAGAACACCGGCGGGCCGTTCTACCTCGACGCGGCGGGCACCGTCCCCGACCTCATCCCCGACGACCAGTCGATCTGGTTCCTCACCGACAAGGGCCTGGTGGTGATCACCGGCTGCGCCCACGCCGGGCTGATCAACACCGTGCACCAGGCGCGGCGGATCACCGGCGAGCATCGCGTCGCCGGGCTGATCGGCGGCTTCCACCTCAACGCCGCCTCCGAGACGCGGCTCGAGGAGACCGCGCGCGTGCTGATGGACTGGAACGTCGGCTTCGTCATGCCGTGCCACTGCTCGGGCGGCGCGGCCACCGACTTCATGCGCGCGGCGCTCGGCGCGCGGGTGCTCTCCCCCACCGCGGGCGACACCATCGAGTTCTAGGCTCCCGGCCCGGCGCGCTGCGGCTCGCCGGGTTTTCCAGTGCCCGATCAAATTTTGATTGATCGTTCAATAAAAATTATCTATAAGCTCCCCACGGGCTGCCATGTCTCCGGCCCTTCGGAAGGCCGCGCGCCTTCCGCCGCATCATGTCCGTGAAGCGCGTCTCGCGCGCCGCTCCGGAACCGGTCGGAGCCTTCCCCAAGGCCCGTTCACGCGTATCCGAATTCACCACGAACAGGAGCACCCCGTGACCATTCTCAAAACCGCCGGCGTTCTCACCGCCGCGGCGTTCTGCCTCGCCCCGATCGCGGCCGAAGCCGCGGCGCCGAAGTGCGAGGTCGACCGCCCGGTCGTGTTCGCCGCGCTCGATTGGGATTCCGCCGCCTTCCACAACGCCCTCGCCGAGTTCATCGCGGAGAAGGGCTACGGCTGCAAGACCTCCTCGATCCCCGGCAGCAGCATCCCGCTGCTCAACGGCATGGCCCACGGCGACATCGACGTGACGATGGAGCAGTGGATCGGCGTGCTCGGCGAAAGCTGGGCCAAGGCCAAGGAAAGCGGCAACGTCAAGATCATCGGTTCCACCTTCGACGACGCGGTGCAGGGCTGGTTCGTCCCGCGCTATCTCGTCGAAGGCCCCGACGCGCCCGCCAAGGGCCTGAAGTGGGTCGCCGACCTGCCGAAGTACAAGGACGTCTTCCGCGACCCCGAGGAGCCCTCGAAGGGCCGCTTCTACAACGGCATCGCCGGCTGGGGCGCGGAGGTGATCAACTCGAAGAAGCTCAAGGCCTACGGCCTCGAAGGCGACTTCACCAACTTCCGCCCCGGCACCGGCGCGGCGCTCTCGGCGGCGGTCGCCTCCGCCTACAAGCGCA
>QKGW01000093.1 GCA_003250275.1 Alphaproteobacteria bacterium | reverse complement strand
AGCGCCTGAGCCTCGGGTTGATCGACCAGATCGCCCGCGGCATCGCCGATTGCGATTGATCCGCCGCGCGCTTGCACTAACCTGTTGCGCATGGACAGCCCTTCCTTTTTCGCCGACGCACTCGCGCTCGGCGCAGCCCATTGCGTCGCCGTGGTCGAGGATCACGGCGGCTTGCTGATTTCCCTGCTGATCACCGGCCTGCTCGGCTCGGCGACGCACTGCATCGGCATGTGCGGGCCGCTGGTGCTGGCGCAGGCGGGCGCAGTGCTGGAGGGCATCCCCGCCGCCGAGATGCGCGAGTGGCATCGGGTGCGCAGCGGCCTACTGCTGCCCTATCACCTCGGCCGCGCCACCACCTACGCCGGGCTCGGCGCGGTCGCCGCCGGAGTGTTCGGGCTGGTGCCCGACGGCCGCACCGCAGGGATGATCGGCGCGGCGCTGCTGGTGCTCGCCGCGATCGGCTTCGTCGGCTACGCGCTGCCTCGCCTCGGGCTCAAGCTGCCGCTTTCCGCCAGCCCGGCGTGGAGCGGCTTGGTCGAGCGCGTGGCGAAACCGCTGTTCGCGCGGCCGGTCGGGTTCCGCGGGTATCTCCTCGGCGTCGCGCTCGGGTTCATTCCCTGCGGCCTCGTCTACGCCGCGCTCGCGGCCTCGGCGTCGAGCCGCGATCCGCTCGCCGGATTCGCCGGGATGCTCGCCTTCGCCCTCGGCACGATGCCGGCGCTGATCGGCCTCGGGATCGCGGGCGGCTGGGCGGCGGCGCACTGGCGGCGGATCACCGGCAAACTGCTGCCGTTCCTCTTCCTCGCCAACGCGGCGTTCCTGCTGTTCCTCGCCTACGGGCTCGGCAAGCCCGCGTTCGACGCAGGCATCGGCGGGCGCTTCGAACTCGCCGGGCCGCAGCAGCGCGTCGTCACCGACGCCGACTTCCGCGGCAAGGCGCTGATCGTCTACTTCGGCTACACCTTCTGCCCCGACATCTGCCCGACCAGCCTGATCCAGATCGCCGACGGCATCGACCTGCTGCCCGAGGCCGAGCGCGCCAAGGTCGCGGCGGTGTTCGTCACCGTCGACCCCGACCGCGACACGCCCGAAACCCTCGCGGAATACACCTCGCACTTCCACCCGCAGATCCTCGGGCTCTCCGGCTCGGCGCAGCAGATCGCCGACGCGGCGCGCGCCTATCACGTTTTCTACAGCAGGGTTGAGGGTCAGGGCGCGGCAGAGTATCTGATGGACCACACCACGCTGATCTACCTGATGGGGCCGGATGGGCGCTTCGTGCGCAGCTTCCCCCACGATGTGGACCCTGCGGTGCTGGCCGAGGCGCTCGCCCGCGTAACCAAGGACATTCCGTGACCGCACCCGGTTTCATCCTCGCCGCGCCCGCCTCCGGCTCGGGCAAGACCCTCGCCACCCTCGGCATCCTGCGCGCGTTCGCGCGGCGCGGCGTGCGCGTCGCCTCCGCCAAGGTCGGCCCGGACTACATCGACCCGTGCTTCCACGCCGCCGCGACCGCGCGTCCGTGCCTCAACCTCGATACCTGGGCGATGCGCGACGAGACCCTCGCCGGTCTCGCGGGCGAGCTTGCGCGGGCGAGCGACCTGATCGTCGCGGAAGGGGTGATGGGCCTGTTCGACGGCGCGATGGTGCCGCTCGGCACCGAGCGCGACGGCTCCACCGCCGCACTCGCCCGCCTCACCGGCTGGCCGGTGGTGCTGGTGGTCAACGTCAAGGGTCAGGCCGCTTCCGCCGCCGCGGTGGTGCGCGGCTTCGCCGAGCACGACCCGCGCGTCCGCCTCGCCGGGGTGATCTTCAACAACGTCGGCATGGGCCGCCACCTCGACATCCTCACCGAGGCCACCGCCGCCGCGGTGCCGGGCCTGCGGGTGCTCGGCGGAATCCCGCGCACGCCGAACCTTTCGGTTCCGGAACGTCACCTCGGGCTGGTGCAGGCGCACGAGCACCCGGACCTGCCGGGCTTCCTCGACGCCGCCGCCGATTTGATCGAAAAGTCCCTCGACCTCGACGCCCTCGCGGCGCTCGCGCGCCCCGCCGGGTTCGCCGCGGCCGCGCCCGCCACGCCGGTGCCGCCGCTCGGCCAGCGCATCGCGGTGGCGCGCGACGTCGCCTTCGCCTTCAGCTATCCGGCGCTGCTCGCGGGCTGGCGCGAACAGGGCGCGGAGTTGAGCTTCTTTTCGCCGCTCGCCGACGCCGCGCCCGACGCGGACGCGGACGCCGTCTACCTCCCCGGCGGCTACCCCGAGCTGCACGCGGGGAAACTTTCCGGAAACGCAACGTTTCTCGCCGGGGTCCGCGCGGCGGCGCAGGCGGGCAAGGCGATCTTCGGCGAATGCGGCGGCTACATGACCCTCGGCGAGGCGATCGTCGACGCCGACGGCGTCCGCCATCCGATGCTCGGCCTGCTGCCGGTCGAGACCAGTTTCGCCAAGCGCCGCCTGCACATGGGCTACCGCGTCGCCACCCTCGAAACCGCCTCGCCGCTCGGGCCGAAGGGCGCGCGCTTCCGCGCCCACGAGTTCCACTACGCCGCGATCGTCGCCGAATCCGAAGCCGACCGGCTGTTCTCCGTGGTCGACGCGGCGGGCGAGCCGCGCGGCGCGGTCGGCCTCGCGCGCGGCACGGTGACCGGCTCGTTCATGCACCTGATCGACCGCGAGGCGCCATGACCGACACCACCACGCGCTACTGGGAAACCAAGACCCTCGACCAGATGACCCACGCCGAGTGGGAAAGCCTGTGCGATGGCTGCGGCAAGTGCTGCCTGCACAAGCTCGAGGACGAGGACACCGGCGAGATCGCCTTCACCCGGGTCTCCTGCCGCCTGCTCGACCGCGAGACCGCGCGCTGTTCCGACTACGCCCACCGCCGCATCCGCGTGCCCGACTGCGTGCGCCTCACCCCCAAGGGCGCGGCGAGCTTCGGCTGGCTGCCGCGCACCTGCGCCTATCGCCTGCTCGCCGAGGGCAAGCCGCTGCCGGAGTGGCACTACCTCGTCTGCGGCGACCGCGAGGCGGTGCACCGCGCCAGGGTTTCGGTGCGCGGGCGGACCATCGGCGAGGATCAGGTGATCGACCTCGAAGACCACATCGTCGCATGGCCGGACCTCTAAGCCTGTTCCGCCGCCGTGCCGCGATGCCCGAGGTCTGGCGCATCGGCGCGGTGGACTGGCCGGTGGTGGTCACCCGCCGCGCCGGAACCCGGCGCGTCACCCTGCGGCTTTGCCCGCTCACCGACAGCCTGCGGATCTCCGCGCCGCCGCGCGTTGCGGTCGCCGACCTGCGCGAAATTCTCGACCGCCACGCCGCCACCCTCGCCACCCAGGCCGCGAAGCTGCCGCCGCGCGTGCCGTTCGCCGAGGGTGCGGTCCTGCCGTTCCGCGGCGGGTCGTTGCGCATCGTCCGCGCCGAGGGCTTCCGCAACGCCTGGCGCGACGACGACGACGGCCCGGTGCTCGCGGTCGGCGGGCGGCCCGAACACCTCGCGCGCCGCGTCCGCGATGCGCTGATCCGGCGCGCGGAAACCGAACTCAAGGCCGAGACCGAGGCCGCCTGCGCCCGTCTCACGCGGTTCCACCCGCGCCCGCTCGGCGCGGTCAAGGTCGGCGACGCGCGCGGCCGCTGGGGCTCGTGCGCGAGCGACGGCACGCTGCGCTTCTCCTGGCGGGTGATCCTCGCGCCGCCCGAAGTGCTGCGCTATCTCGTCGCGCACGAGGCCGCGCACCTCGCGGAAATGAACCATTCGCCGCGCTTCTGGGAGGTCGTCGCCGCGCTCGATCCGGACTTCCGCACCGCGCGCGCGTGGTTGAAGCGACATGGATCACAGTTGCATCGCGTCGGACCGGCTATAGGATCTTCCCCATAACCCCCGAACACGAGTCCCCGATGTCCACGCCGCCCGCGCGGGAGCGTTCCCGCCGCTCCTGGCTGATCTACCTCACCGTGCTCGTCGCCACCGGCCCGATGTCGATCGACCTCTACCTGCCCGCGATGCCCGAAATGTCGCGCGCGCTCGGGGCGAGCATCGGCGAGGTGCAGACCACGCTCAGCATCTTCATGATCGGCTTCGCCGCCTCGCAGCTGGTCGCCGGACCGCTTTCCGACCGCTACGGGCGCAGGCCGGTGATCGTCGGCGGCATGGTGCTCTATTTCGCCGCGAGCGCGCTCTGCTGGCTCGCGCCGAGCATCGAACTGCTGATCGCCGGACGATTGCTCCAGGCCCTCGGCGCGTGCGTCGGGCCGGTGCTCGGGCGCGCGATCGTGCGCGACCTCTACGAACCGCAGCACGCCGTCGGCGTCCTCGCGGCGATGGGCACGGCGATGGCCGCCGCCCCGGCGCTCGCGCCGATCCTCGGCGGCTTGCTGCTCGAAGACTTCGGCTGGCGCGCGCCGTTCGCGGGAATGGCCGCGTTCGCGGCGCTGCTCCTCGGCATCACCCTGCTCACCTTGCCCGAAACCAACGCGCACCGCGGCGAAACCCCGATCTCGCTGCGGTCGATCGCGGCGAACTTCGCCACCCTGCTCGGGCACCGCGCCTTCCGCGCCTACGCGGCCCTGCTCGCGTTCGCGTTCGGCGGAATCTTCTGCTTCGTCTCGGGGTCGTCGTTCGTGCTCATCGACGTGCTCGGCCTCGCGCCGACGAACTTCGGCTACGCCTTCGCCTGCGTCGTCGCCGGGCTGGCGCTCGGCTCGATCCTCGCGGGCCGCCTCGCGCGCTCGCTGCGCCCGCACGAGATCGCCGGCATCGGCGTCGCCGCGATGACCGCCGCGACCCTCGCGATGGCGGGGCTGGCGTGGGCGGGGGTCGCCACCGTCGCCGCGATCCTCGTGCCGATGGCGGGGGCGGCGGTCGGCGTCGCGATGATCATGCCGACCGCGATGGCCGCCTCGATCGGGCCGTTCCCGCGCATCGCCGGGGCGGCCTCGTCGCTCGCCGGGTTCGTGCAGGGGCTCACCGCCGCGTCGTCGGGCTGGATCGTCGCGGCGGCGCACGACGGCACCACCCGCGGCTTCGCCACGGTGATGGCGGGCTTCGCCCTCGCCGCGGCGCTGGTCTATGTGTTCCAGGTTCGTAACGTCAGCGGTGCAGGTCGCTCATGACGTCGCGCCAGATGCGCGCGGGCAGGGTGCCGCCGGCGACCTTCTCCATCGGGCTGTTGTCGTCGTTGCCGAGCCAGACGCCGGCGACGTAGCGCTCGGTGAAGCCGACGAACCACGCGTCGCGGCCATCGGTGGTGGTGCCGGTCTTGCCCGCGGCGGGCACGCCGAAGCGGGCGTTGCGCCCGGTGCCCTCGGCGATCACCCGCGCGAGGATGGCGTCAACCTCGGCCACCGCGTTCGCATCGGCGATCCGCCCCGGCCCGCCGCCCGAGGGCTTGTCGATCACCCGCCCGTCGCGGTCGCGCACGCTTTCAAGCCCGTGCGGCCACACCCCGACGCCGCCGTTGGCGAGCGCGGCGTAGGCGGCGGTGAGGTCGAGCAGGGTCACCGCGCCGCTGCCGAGCACGATGCTCGGCCCCTCGTTGCGCTGCGGAATGCCGAAGCGCGCGCACATCGCGAGAATCGGATCGGCGCCGATCTGGCGGTAGATCCGCACCGGCACGGTGTTGATCGAATGGATCAGCGCGGTTTCGAGGCTGACGATGCCGCGGAAGCGGCCGTCGGCGTTGCGCGGCGACCAGCCGTCGATGGTGATCGGCGCGTCGTCGGCCTGGGTTTCCGGCGTCAGCCCCTGGGAGAACGCGGCGAGGTAGACGAACGGCTTGATCGTCGAGCCGGGCTGGCGCTGCGCCTGGGTGGCGCGGTTGAAGCCGCCCGCGACGTAGCCCTTACCGCCGACCATCGCGCGCACCGCGCCCGAGCGGTCGAGCACCACCACCGCGCCCTCGCGCACCTTGTGGCGCGCGCCCTCGCGGTCGAGCGTCGCCGCCAGCGCCTCCTCGGCGATGCGCTGGGCGCGCGGGTCGAGCGTGGTGCGCACCCAGAGATCGCGCCCGGTCTGGCCGAGCCTATCGCCCACCGCGTCGAGAACCCAATCGGAGAAGTAGCCCGCGCCCGCCGCGCCGCGCACCGCCCAGCGGCGCTGGACCTTGCGCGACTCGGCGGTGCTGAGGTAGCCGGCGTCGACCATGTTGGCGATCACCTGGCGCGCCCGCCCGTCCGACGCTTCGGGGTTCGAGAGCGGATTGTAGCGCGACGGCGCCTTGAGCGCGCCGACCAGAGCCGCCGCCTGATAGACGTCGACGGCCTTGGCGGACACCCCGTAGAAGCGCCGCGCCGCGGCCTCGATGCCATACGTTCCGCCGCCGAAATAAACCCGGTTGAAGTAGAGCGCGAGGATCTGGTCCTTGGTGAACCTGGCTTCCAGCCAGAACGACAGCAGCAGTTCCTGGACCTTGCGGTTGATCGTGCGCTCGGGGCTGAGGAAGAGGTTCTTCGCCACCTGCTGGGTGATCGTGCTGCCGCCCTGGCGCACGTGCCCGGCCCGCAGGTTGACCCACATCGCGCGCGCGACCGACAACGGATTGATGCCGAAATGATGGTAGAAGCCGCGGTCCTCGGTGGCGAGGAGGGCGTGCACGAGGTTGGGCGAGATCTGGCCGATGCCGACGTAGCCGCCGTGCAGATCGCCGTAGGAGGCGAGCACGCGGCCGTCCGCCGCCTCGATCACCATCGCCGGGCGGCGCGGCTCGCGCGCGGCCTCGTCGATGTCGGGCAGGCCGTAGGCGCACCACACCAGATACGCGCCGACCGCGAGCCCCGCCCAGATCAGCGAGGCGAGCCACCAGCGACCGATCACCGTGCGCAGGCGGCCCTTCGGCGGCTTCGCCGGGGCGGATTTCCGCGCGCGCGCCTTGCCCGGATTGGCTTTTGGTCTGGCGGTGCGGGACATGCTATGCTGCCGACCTTGCTGGTTGAAATTGTGCGAAGTCCGTCATGTCCCTCGCAACCTACACCGTCTCGCTCCCCGCCGAAACTGCGGATCGCCTCAACGCGCTCGCCGAGTCGCAGGGGTTGACCCCGGTCGAGACGATCGCCGCGGCGATCGGCGACTACCTCGCCCTTTGGGAAGACCACGCCGCCGATCTCGCGGGCGACGAGCGGGTCGAGCTGCCCTGGCTCAAGCAGGGCTCCTGAGCCTCTCCTCCGGACATGAATAAAGCCGCGACCGGAAACCGGGCGCGGCTTGCGTGTGGGCGGAAGCTCGCCCCCGCGGATGCGGAGGCGAGGCATCGCAAAGCGGCTTAGGCCAGCTTGAGATCGACCGCGGAGGACTTGCCCTTGCGCGGGTCCATCTGGAGCTCGTAGGAGAGCTTCTGACCGTCGTTGAGGGTCGAGAGACCGGCGCGCTCAACCGCGGAGATGTGAACGAAAACGTCGGCGCCGCCGGCTTCCGGCTGGATGAAGCCGTAACCCTTCTGCGCGTTGAACCACTTCACGGTACCGTTAGCCATAGTGTATTTCCTTGTAAGTCAGGTGGTTAGTTTACCCTCGCCGGAGCGTCCCCCGGTTTTGGATGGGTTCACGCCGCGTCGGACATCCGCCGCGGGGACTGTTTGCGCCGACGACGCCTCGTCGAAGCAGGTTTCTTAGCCTCCGGTTTCCCGGGGCGAGCGGTTCCGTTGCCGGGGACAGCGGTGTCCTGCAACAGACTCCTTCCGATCAAACGTTCAATGTCGCGCAGGAGTTTCCGTTCCATCGGGTCGCACAAAGAAATCGCGACTCCCTCCGCACCCGCGCGCGCGGTGCGGCCGATACGGTGAACGTAAACCTCGGGAACGTTCGGCAGCTCGAAGTTCACCACGTGCTCGACGCCGTCGACGTCGATGCCGCGCGCGGCGATGTCGGTGGCGACCAGGATCCGCGTCTCGGCGCTCTTGAACGCATCGAGCGCGCGGGTGCGCTGGTTCTGGCTCTTGTTGCCGTGGATCGCCGCCGCCGGCAGGCCGGCAGCGTTGAGATGCTTGGCGACGCGGTCGGCGCCGTGCTTGGTGCGGGTAAACACGATGGTGCGGCCGTGCGCCTCGCCCTTGAGGATCTCGGTGAGCACCGCGCGCTTCTGCTCCGCGGGGGTCTCGATCACCCGCTGGTCGATGCGCTCCACCGGCTTCGACACCGGGGTCGCCCGCACTTCCTTGGGATCGTGCAGGAAATCCGCCGCGAGCGCGCGAATCGGCGCGGGCATGGTGGCGGAGAACAGCTGGGTCTGGCGCACCTTCGGGGTCTTGGCCATGATCCGGCGGATCGCGGGGAAGAACCCGAGGTCGAGCATCTGGTCCGCCTCGTCGAGGACGACGATGCGGGCGGTGTCGATGCGCGCGTCGCCCGAGGCCATGTGGTCGAGCAGACGGCCCGGCGTCGCCACCAGGACGTCGACGCCCGCGGCGAGCGCCTTGATCTGCGGGCCGGCCTTCACGCCGCCGACGACGAGCGTCGAGCTGAGCTTGAGGAAGCGGCCGTAGGCGCGGATGCAATCGAGAATCTGCGCGGCGAGCTCGCGCGTCGGCGCGAGGATCAGGGCACGGCAGGTTTTGGGTTCGGGGCGGCGGCCTTCGGCGGTCAAGCGCTGCAGCATCGGCAGCACGAACGCGGCGGTCTTGCCGGTTCCGGTCTGGGCGATGCCGAGCACGTCGGCGCCCGCAAGACCGTGAGGAATCGCTGCGGCTTGGATCGCGGTCGGGGCTTCGTACCCCTCCGCCGCCACGGCACGCAGCAGGGACTCGGCGAGGCCGAGGTCAGAAAAGGTCTTCAAATCGTACCACTCATGTCGTCGCCAAACCGGCGCCGACGGCATTTCGTCTTTCGGGAGGAAGCTGGCGTAGCGCGGCTGCCTGATTTCGGGTCCGTCCGAGACGGGATGGCGGCAGTCCGGAAACCAGCAAAGCAGCGCATCGGGACCATCGCTCGGGGCGCAAACCCCTCTCTACGCGCGACAATCGCGGAAGCAGATTGATCACACTTTCAACCTCAGCACAAGAAGATTTGCGTAGCGCAATCGCAAGTCGTTCGCATTTCAAGGAGATCGCCAGGGGAACCCGTCCCCTGGCGTATCCGCTTACGCGTCGAGGTTCACCACGTTCATCGCGTTGTCGACGATGAAGTCGCGGCGCGGCTCGACGACGTCGCCCATCAGGGTGGAGAAGATGTCCTCCGCCTCGTCGGCCTGGCGCACGGTGACCTGCAAAAGGGTGCGGGCGTTGGGGTCGAGGGTGGTCTCCCAGAGCTGGTCCGGGTTCATCTCGCCCAGGCCCTTGTAGCGCTGGATGGTGATGCCCTTGCGCCCCGCCTCCATCACCGCGTCGGCGAGCGCGACCGGCCCGTCGATCCGGACTTCCTTGTCCTTGGTCTTGAGAATCGCGGGTTTTTCGAAGAATTCCGCGAGTTCCGCGCCGACGATGCGGAGGCG
>QKGW01000062.1 GCA_003250275.1 Alphaproteobacteria bacterium | reverse complement strand
CCACCGCGACCCGACGCTGCGCGACGCCCACCACGCCTCCGGCCTCGCCCTCGATGACCTCGGCAGGCCGCGCGCCGCCCTCGCCGCCTACGCCGCCGCCGCGAGCTTCCGCGACGACGATTTCGAACCGCGCTTCTGCGCCGCGCTCTCGCGCCTCGCGCTCGGCGAGTTCGCCGCCGCGTGGCCGGATTTCCGCCTCCGCCACCGGCGCCCCGCCCACCCGCTGCCGCCAACCCACCCCGAACTCCCCGCGTGGGACGGCACTCCCCTCGACGGCACGCTGCTGCTCTCCGCCGAGCAGGGATTCGGCGATACCCTGCTGTTCGCCCGCTTCGCCGCCCCCGCCGCAGCCCTCGCCGCACGTACCGTGCTCGAAGCCCCCGCGCCGCTGCTGCCGCTTCTCGCGGGTATTCCGGGCGTCGAAACCGTCGCCCGCTTCTCCGGGCGCGCCGACGCCCATTGCGCACTGCCGGACCTGCCGGGCGTCCTCGGCGTCGGCTCCTTCGCCGACCTCGCCGCCTTTCCCCCCGCCTATCTCCCGCCGCCGCCCGCGCGCACCGCCGCCTGGGCCGAGCGCCTCGGCAAGGCGGACGGGCCGCGCATCGGCATCGTCTGGCGCGGCCGCGCCGAACGCCGCACCGCACCCCACCTCACCCGCGCGGTGCCGGTCGCGGCGCTGCTCGCCGCACTGCCGCTCGACGCCGAACTCATCCCCCTGCAACCCGACGCGCCGCCCGACGACCCGCGCATCCGCCCCGCCGCGATCGCCGACTTCGCCGATACCGCCGCGCTCGCAACCCTCTGCGACCTCGTCGTCAGCATCGATTCCGGACCCGCCCACGCCGCCCTCGCCGCCGGCGCGGAAACCTGGGTCCTCCCGCCCTTCTCGCCCGACTGGCGCTGGGGCCTCGCCCCGGACGCCACGCCCTGGTACCCCACCGCCCGCCTCCTCCGCCAACCCGCCCCCGGCGCCTGGCCCCTCGCCAAACTCAAACGCGCCCTGCTGGAACGGTTCTGCTCGATGTGACCACAAGATCGGGGCGCCGCCCCGAACCCCGCCGGAGGGTCACGGACCCTCCGGACCTCCCGCTCGCTTCCCAAGCAAAAGGGCCATCGAACGATGGCCCTTTTGCTTGGGAAAGGAATGGGGTCTGGGGCCCAAGGCCCCAGCGGGTCCAGGGCGGAGCCCTGGCCTTGACGCCGCATCAAGCAAAACGCCCCGGCGGAGGGCCGGGGCGTTGCGTGAGGCGAGGCGGGTGCGTCAGAAGGCGCGTTCCATCACCAGGATCTTGAGGTCGGCGATCGCCTTCGCCGGGTTCAGGCCCTTCGGGCAGGCCTTGGTGCAGTTGAGGATGGTATGGCAGCGATAGAGCTTGAACGGATCCTCGAGGTCGTCGAGGCGTTCGCCCATGGCTTCGTCGCGGCTATCCTGCACCCAGCGCGCCGCCTGCAGGAGGACGGCGGGGCCGAGGTAGCGATGACCGTTCCACCAGTAGCTCGGGCACGAGGTCGCGCAGCAGAAGCAGAGGATGCACTCCCACAGGCCGTCGAGCTTGTCGCGCTCTTCCGGGGACTGCAGGCGTTCCTTCTTCGGCATCGGCGAGTTCGTCTTCATCCACGGCTCGATCGCCCGGAACTGGGCGTAGAGGTGGTTGAGGTCGCAGACCAGATCCTTGACCACTTCGAGGTGCGGCAACGGATAGATCTTCACCGGACCCTTGATCTCGGAGATCGGCTTGAGGCACGACAGCGCGTTGATGCCGTCGATACACATCGCGCACGACCCGCAGATGCCTTCGCGGCAGGAGCGCCGGAAGGTGAGAGTCGGGTCGATATCGTTTTTGATCTTGATCAAGCCGTCCAGCACCATCGGCCCGATTTCGTCGAGGTCGACCTCGAAGACGTCGAGCGTGGGGTTGGACTTCTTGTCCGGATCGTAGCGGTAGACGTGGAACTCCTTGACGTTCTTAGCACCGGCCGGAGCCTTGTGGGTCTTGCCGGGCTTGACGCGGGAGTTCCGGGGCAGAGCAAACTGAACCATGTTTTCTCCTCGGCATCCGGAGGGATGCCCTTCAAGTCCTGATCAATACACGCGGGCCTTCGGCTCGATGTAGGCGATCTCGTCGGTGAGCGTGTAGGCGTGCACCGGACGGTAGTCCAGCTTCACCTTGTAGGCGTCGTCGCACCAGGCGAGGGTGTGCTTCATCCACTCCTTGTCGTCGCGCTCGGGGAAGTCCTCGCGGGCGTGAGCGCCACGGCTTTCGTGACGCGCCTCGCCGCCGACGACGGTGGTGAGCGAGCAGACCATCAGGTTTTCCAGCTCGAGGGCCTCGGCGAGATCGGAGTTCCAGATCATCGACCGGTCGGCGAGCTTGATGTCCGGGAGCGTGCCGGCGATCGCGGACACTTCCTTGACGCCGGACTGCAGGGATTCGGCGGTGCGGAACACCGCGGCGTCCTTCTGCATCGCGAGCTGCATGTTGAG
>QKGW01000033.1 GCA_003250275.1 Alphaproteobacteria bacterium | reverse complement strand
AGGGTCTCGTGGTGGGTGCCGGCGTATTCCGGCACGCGGCGCAGGTGGCGCGGAAACGGCAGGCTCTCCAGCATCACGATGGTCTGGACGATGTGCTGGTTGATGATCGCGCGTTCCTCGTCGGTGAGCGTGCCCTTGCGCACCGAGAGATTGTGCAGCTCGCCGAAATTGAACAGCACCGGCGTGGGCTTGAGGGTGAAGCCCCACGAGGAATCGAACACCGGCTCGTCGTCGCCGTGCGCGACGATGTGCTCGCGGCGGTCGGCGAGCAGGCGCTCGGGCGCGGGCAGCGGCGTTTCCGGGATGCCTTCGAGGCGCGCGGCCTCGGCATGGGAGAGACCTAGGCGGTCGTCGAAGTGGCGCAGCCACGGCTCGGCGGCGATCCGCACCAGGTGGGCGACGTCGGCGTCGCTCATCGATTCCGAGCCGACGTTGCACTGTGCGACGAAGGCGAAATCCTCCTCCAGCGCCTTCACCCGCGCGTCGAAGCGCGCCTGCGCGGCGACGGCGTCCTCGCCCGCGAGCACCGCTTCGAGGCGGGCGATCTCGGCGTCGCGGCGCAGCACCTCGAAGCGGGTGCGCACCTCGTGGATGCGGTTGACGATGGTTTCGAGCTTGGTCGCCTTGTCGATCACGTATTCCGGCGTCGTCACCTTGCCGCAGTCGTGCAGCCACGCGCCGATGCGGAACTCGCGCCATTCCTCGGGCGAGGTGAAGGCGAACCCGGCGAACGGGCCGCCCTGCGCGGCGCTCGCGGCCTCGGCGAGCATCAGCGCCAATTCGGGCACGCGGGCGCAGTGGTTGCCGGTGTAGGGGCTCTTCGCGTCGATCGCGCCGGCGACGAAGCGCACCATGCCGTCCATGATGCGGTCCTGGCTGTCGAGCAGCAGGCGGTTGTCGAGGGTGGTCGCGGCCTGCCCCGCGAGCGCCTCGATCAGGCGCACGATCTCGGGCGAAAACGGCACCACCTCGCCGCTTTCCGGGTCGCGCGCGTTGATCAGCTGAACCGCGCCGATCACCGCGCCGCCGCGCGGCTGGAGCGGCACGGTGAGGAACGAGCGCGAGCGGTAGCCCGAACGCGCGTCGAACGCGCGGGTGCCGGAGAAATCGAACCCCGCCGCAGCGTAGGCGTCGTCGATCGCCACCGCGCGCTCGCGATGCACCGCATGGCTGACGACGTGGTGGTGGTTGGGGCTTCCGTCCGCGTCGAACAGCGGCACCCCCGGCATTGCGGGCGGCGGCGCCTCGCTGCCGCCGAGGCGAATTCCGAGCAAATCGTTGTGCAAAATCTCGAAGCGCATCACGTCGTCGTCGTCGCGCAGGTAGAGGGTGCCGCCCTCGGCGTTCGAAAGCTCCTTGGCGGCGACGATGATGGTTTCCATCAGCCGCGTGGTGTCGCGCTCCGCCCCCATCGCGATGCCCTGGGCGATCAGGCGTTCGAGCCGCGCCTGCACGCCGACGCGGTCGCGGCTGTGGCGGACGAGGGCGCGCTTGAGGCGTTCGAGGGCATCGGCGAGCGGGCCGCATTCGGAGCACACCAGCGCCGCGCGGTCGGGGCCGAGGTCGAGGCTTTCGAGCCGCGCGACCTTGCGCGCGAGTTCGGCGAGGCTCAGACGCACCCGCCCGGTGACCGCGAGCACGAGCGGCGCCGCCGCGGAGAGCACCAGCGCCGCGGCGAGCGCGACGCGTGGCCCGGCCTCAGGCGCGAGCACCCACGCGGCAGCGACGAGCGCGCCGATGGCGAGCGCCAGAAGCGTAAACAAAACCGCACTCAAGCTGGCACGGCGAAAAGGCGGAGGGATATCCGAATTCTGCGACACTGAAGCGACTGCACCGGTTCCGGGGTTTGTTTATTAGCAGTTTGCCCGACTCCGCGCCCGGGACAAGTGCGCATCGTCACGCAACGGAAATCCAGCACAGATATTTCCGATCAAATTGATCGGATAATCCCATTTTCGGCTTGTGCGCAGTTATGCCAAAGTGAGGCTGTCGATTGAAGACGGAACGATCGTTCATCCCTCGGCAGCCTCGATGAGGGTGCCAGTGGTAACGGCAGAAAGGACAGCAACCCCACCATCCCGGCAGCGGCGTTTCCCCCCAGATGTGGCCGTTGTCGGATACGCCGGAAAGTCAGGAGTTCCAGCTCCATCCCGAAGCGGTTTCCCTCCCCCCCCTCTTGGACCGCGAGGGACTTCCGGCCAGACCCGAAAGGAGCCCTTCCCCCCAGGGCTCCTTTCTTATTTTCTCCGTCTCACTCTCCCAGATCCCGCAGTCCGGCAGTCTCGCGGTCGCGCTCCTCGCGCGAGGGCTTGCGCAGCAGCGACGCGCCGATCGAACCGGCGAGCAGCGTCACGGTAACGCCGAGCGAGAGTCCGGGCGAAACGTGGCCCATGGTCTCGCCCCAGAAGATCTTGCCGCCGATGAACACCAGCACCCCCGCGAGCCCGTAGTGCAGGTAGCGGAAGCGTCCGACCATCACCGCCAGC
>QKGW01000592.1 GCA_003250275.1 Alphaproteobacteria bacterium | reverse complement strand
TCGACCGCTTCAAGACGATCAACGACACCTGGGGTCACGCCAACGGCGACCGCGCGATCGTCGCGTTCGCGGCGGCGGCGGCGGAGGGGATCCGCGGCAGCGACCTGTTCGGGCGGCTCGGCGGTGAGGAATTCGCTCTGATCCTGCCCGGCACCGATCTCGCCGGGGCGGAAACCGCGGCGGAAAAGCTCCGCGCGCGCATCGCCGCGGAACGCGTCGCGCTGCCCGACGGCGAACTGCGGATGACGGTGAGTGTTGGCGTCGCCGCGCTGCGCGCCGACGAAGCCGCGATCGGTCCGGCGTTCGACCGCGCCGATCAGGCGCTCTATGCCGCCAAGGAGGGCGGGCGCAACCGCGTCGAAAGCTGGCGACCCGAGTTCGCCGCCGCCGCCCGCCACAGCGCCGTGGTGGTGACGCTCGCCGAAGCGGGCTAGCTACATCTGGTATGCCGTAGCCGCGCCTCCCACCGCCGCTATCCATCTGCGAAACGATGACCGGATTTCGCGCGGCTCGCTGCCGGGGCGTACGCGCCCCCCTGCCGGAGCCCTCGCGTAGCGGCCGCGACAAGCGCGAACCCCGCGGAAACCTTGGTGTGACGGCGATCACCGCGGCAAAATTCATTGGTGCGATGGAACGTCCGCGCGGCGTTGCAACACCGATTGCAGTTAGATGCGCCGCGATTTCGGCGCACAAACGCCGCAGGCGTCCGGAGGGATCGCCGGACGCCTGGGAAAAGCAAATATTTCGAGGTGCTTAGTCGCGCTTCGCGAGCATCGGTCCGAGCGGCCGCCCGGCGAAGATGTGGACGTGCAGGTGCGGCACTTCCTGCCCCGCCTGGGTGCCGACGTTGCTGAGCACGCGGTAGCCGTCGGCCTCGACGCCCAGGGTGCGCGCGGTCTCGCCGACGGCGCGGACGAACCCGGCGATCTCCGCCGGGGTGGCGCGCTGGGAAAAGTCGTCCCAGGAGACGTAGCTGCCCTTGGGGATCACCAGCACGTGGATCGGCGCTTGCGGATTGATGTCGTGGAACGCCAGGGCGTATTCGGTGTCGAGCACCGGCTTGCAGGGGATCTCGCCCCGGAGAATCTTCGCGAACACGTTGGACGGGTCGTACACCATGGCCTCCCTTGAGTGGAAACGTCAGTCCTTCTTGCGCGACGCCTTTTCCGCGAGGCCGGAGGTTCCGGCGCGGCGGGCGAGCTCGGCCCAGACGTCGTCGGGGGCGATCCCCGCGTCGGCCCACAGCACCAGCATGTGGTAAAGCAGGTCGGCGCTTTCACTGACCATCTTGTCGGGTTCGATGCACCCGGCGATCACCAGTTCGACGGCTTCCTCGCCGAGCTTCTGGGTGATCTTGGCGCGGCCCCGTCCGAACAGCTTGGCGGTGTAGGAGGTGGTCGGGTCGGCACCCTTGCGCGCGGCGATCACCGCGTAGAGGGCGTCGAGGGCGTGTTCGCTCATAATCGGCAGGCCTTTCAGGCTGGGGTCGTGCGGCGCTTGCGTTTGGCACCATACATGCCCTGATCGGCGGTGCGCAAAAGCATTTCGGCGTCGGTGCCGTCCTCGGGGCAGACGGCGAGGCCGAGGCTGGCGCGGATCGGCTGGCCGCTGCCCGGGAACGCGGGTGCGGCGGCGAGGCGTCCACGGATCTTTTCGACCACCGCTTCGGCGGGCGTGCGGCCGGTGATCGGCCACAGCACGACGGCGAATTCGTCGCCGCCGAGGCGGCCGAGGAGGTCGGTTTCGCGGATCGCCGAGCGGATCCTTGCGGCGGTTTCGCGCAGACACGCGTCGCCCGTGTCGTGGCCGTAAACGTCGTTGATTTCCTTGAACGAGTCGAGATCGACGAAGATCAGCGCGCACCCCCCGCCGGTTTCCTCGCGGCGCGCGAGGATGGCGCCGAAGCGCTCCTCGAAGGCAGCGCGGTTGAGCACCCCGGTGAGCGCGTCGGTGGTCGCCTGGCGGACCAGCCGCACCTGGCGGCGGCGGTAGCCGGTCCAGTATACCGACGCGACCCACGCGCACAGACCGAGGGCGAGCAGCAGCGCGACGACCGAGGGGATCAGCGATTCGAGGATGCGGTTCTCGACTGCGGCGATCGCCTCCGAGGACACGAAGGCGGCGACGGTCCAGCTCGACGCCCCGGCGTTCGCGGTGACGCCGGTCAGGCCCCAGAACCCCTTCACCGCCGGATGCAGGGTGCGGAACACGAAAAAGCCGTTCCGCACCGGAATCGTTCCCGCTTCCTCCGCGAGCACCCGTTTCCACGCCACCGGATACGCCTGCATCAGCGGCGGGCCGTCGGCGGCGGGCGGCGAGAAGGTCCAGTCCGGGACCGGCTGTCCGGTTTCGGTGGTCCAAGTGCCGTCGGGGCCGATCAGCATCAGGGTGCTCTTGATCCGGTGGGCGAAGCGGACGATGCGGTCGAACAGCAGGTCGGCGCGGTAGGCGGCGACGACGTAGCGCGGTCCGATCGCGTCGACCGGCACCGGCTT
>QKGW01000555.1 GCA_003250275.1 Alphaproteobacteria bacterium | reverse complement strand
TGGTAGCTGCCCGCGTCGCCGAGGACGTTGTAGCCGTCGAGCGCCTTGAGCGCGAGGTTGCGGCGGGCGCGCGCCTCGGCGCGGTGCCAGCGGAACGAATCGCGCGCGGTGCCGTCCTCGATCCAGCGGGTCGCGACGGTGAGGGTGAGCGGCGCGGGGGTCATCGTCGAGAGGCGCACGCCGGCGGAGAGCGCGGGGAGCAACTCGGACGGACCGATCATGAAGCCGACGCGCAGGCCCGGACCCATGCACTTGGCGGCGCTGTTGAGATAGATCGTGCGCTCGGGCGCGAGCGCGGCGAGGGTATCGAGGCGTTCGGTATCCTCGGCGAGGAAGCCGAACACGTCGTCCTCGATGATCCAGATGCCGTGGCGGGTGGCGAGGCGGGCGAGCGCCTCGCGGCGGTCGCGCGGCCACACCGTGCCGGTCGGGTTCTGGTAGTTGGGGACGATATATACGGCGCGCGGCGCGTGGTGGAGAATCGCGTGTTCGAGCGCCTCGACGGTCATGCCGTGGCCGTCCATCGCGAGGCCGTGCAGGCGCACGCCGAGCAGGCGCGCGAGGTTCTTCATCCCTGGATAGGTGAGTTCGTCGCAGAGCACGGTGTCGCCGGCGCGGCAGAGCGTGAGCAGCGCCGCGAGCATCCCGTTCTGCGCGCCGTTGTCGACGATCAGGCGCTCGGGCGCGAACGGCGCGCCGAGCGATTCGCCGAAGCCCGCGAGGGTGTGGCGGACGGCGTCGAGGTCGGTGTCGCTCGGGTAGCCGACGAGGCTGTCGAGGTTCGCCTCGGTGGCGAGGCGCGGCAGGGTGTCGCGCAGGCGCTCGGCGGCGATCCCCTGGGCCGGCAGGTTGACGGCGAAATCGAAGATGTCGGGCTGCGCGTCGTCCTGCAGGGTCGAAAGCGGGGTGAAGTTGACCAGTGACGAGCGCACGAAGGTGCCGCGCCCGACCTCGCCGGAAATCAGGTCGCGGCGGATCGCCTCGGCGTAGGCGCGGGTAACGGTGCCGACCGTCACGCCCAGCCGAGTCGCGAGGTCGCGGTGGGTCGGCATCCGTGCGCCGGGCGCGAGATCGCCGGTGGCCACGGCGTCGGCGATGGCTTCGGCGATGGCAATGTAGCGGGGACCGCGCCGTTGCGCGATGTCGGGGATCCAGGTTGTCATGGTGACAATAAATACATTGACGGCGATTTCGAGTCAAACTACGTATTGTCTACAGACAATGACCACACCTTCGGGAGACAACACGATGTCAGTCGCGCAATATATGGGTACAATCCGACCTAACACCGCCCCTAGGGCGACCGCGCCGAAGCGCAAGGAAGCTTCCGGGGGCCTGGCGCGCGATCGTCGCGCGATGTCCGAACAGGTTCTCGCGTGGTGCAATCGTATCGGTTTTCGGCGCTCGCTCCGCGTGCTGCCGGATCGTATGCTCGCCGCCCTGGGGCTCACCCGGGAGCAGGCCGCCAAGGAGGCCGCGAAGCCGTTCTGGCAGCCCTGAGATTCCCGGACATCGCACATGCAAAACGGGCGGGGCCGCGCAAGCGCCCCGCCCGTTGCTTTGTCCCGATTGCTTTGTCCCGATTCGGGTGGTCAGCCGGCCATCGCCTTGAGGCGGGCGATGCGCTCCGCCATCGGCGGATGGGTGGCGAACAGCGCGCCGATGCCGCCGCCGCGCAGCGGGTTGACGATGAACATGTGCGCGGTCGCCGGGTGGCCTTCGGCGGCGGGATTGGGGATCTGCTTCGCGCCGCGGTCGAGCTTGGACAATGCGCTCGCGAGCCACAGCGGATGACCGCAGATCGCCGCGCCGTGGGCGTCCGCCTCGTACTCGCGAGTGCGCGAAATCGCCATTTGTATCAATCCGGCGGCGAGGGGCGCGAGCAGCGCCATGGCGATTGTCCCCACCAGACCGAGCGGATTGTCGCGATCGCGGCTGCCGCCGAAGAAAAATGCGAAATTCGCCAGCATCGACACCGCGCCCGCGATCGAGGCGGCGATGGTCATCGTCAGGGTGTCGCGGTTCTTCACGTGGGCGAGTTCGTGCGCCATCACCCCGGCGATTTCCTGCGGCGACATCATCCGCAACAGGCCGGTGGTCGCGGCGACCGCGGCGTTCTCCGGGTTGCGCCCGGTGGCGAAGGCGTTGGGCTGGTCGTTCTCGATCACGTAGACCTTCGGCATCGGCAGCCCGGCGTTGATCGCGAGCTGCTCGACGATGCCGTAGAACTCGGGCGCCTGCGCGCGCGTCGTCGGCTGGGCGCGATAGGCGGCGAGCACCATCTTGTCGGAGTTCCAGTAGGCGAAGAAGTTCATGCCGACGGCGAACAGCAGCGCCATCATCATCCCGCTGCGGCCGCCGATCGCCGCGCCGAGCACCAGGAACAGGGCGGTCAGCGCCGCCAGCAATACCGCGACCCGTGCGAATCCCATGGGCGTCCTTCCAAAGGTGATTTCGTCGGCAAAGAATATCGGCATGGAGCCGCGCTCCGTGCAAGAGGATG
>QKGW01000473.1 GCA_003250275.1 Alphaproteobacteria bacterium | reverse complement strand
GCATGATCAGCAGGTTGCCGCCGGAAACCAGCTCGACCACCTCGGTCATCACCAGGCCGATGCCGGTGAGCAGCACGGTGCCGACGACGATGCCCGCGGTCGCGGTGGCGATGCCCACCGTGGTCATGTTGCGCGCGCCGTTGACCAGGCCTTCGAACAGGTCCCTGAGGCCGCCGCGGAACTCCCCGGCGGTGTTGCCCTCGCCGCGGAAATAGGCGGTGAGCGGGCGCTGGGTGACGATCAGCAGGATCAGCGTCACGGTGCCCCAGAACGCCGACAGGCCGGGCGACAGCTCCTCGACCATCAGACACCAGATCAGCACCACCACCGGCAGGATGAAGTGCAGGCCGGTGCGCACGGTGGCGCTGAAGTCCGGCACCTTCTCCAGCGCCGCACCGGGGTCGTCGACCTCGAGGGCGGGGAACTTCGCGCGGTAGCGGATCAGACCGACGTAGACGGCGACGACGCCGAGCGCGACGATCCACGACGCGGCGGCGCCGAACGCGCCCTTCATCCAGCCGATGCCGTAATAGACCAGTCCGGCGAGGATCACCGCGCCGCACACGCCCATCACGAAGCGCACCAGACCCTGGACGAGCGACAGGCGGCGCTCGGTCGGGAGGCCCTTGAGGCCCATCTTCATCGCCTCGATGTCGACGATGTAGAACAGCGACCCGTAGGTCAGGATCGCCGGGAAGAACGCGTGCTTCACCACGTCGGCGTAAGAGATGCCGACGTACTCGGCGATCAGGAACGCGGCGGCGCCCATCACCGGCGGCATGATCTGCCCGTTGACCGAGGCCGCGCACTCGACCGCGCCCGCCTTGACGCCGGGATACCCGACGCGCTTCATCAGCGGGATGGTGAAGGTGCCGGTGGTCACCACGTTGGCGATCGAGGAGCCGGAGATCACGCCGGTCATGCCCGAGGCGGCGACCGCCGCCTTCGCCGGGCCGCCGCGGAAGCCGCCCAGGATCGAGAACGCGAGCTTGATGAAGTAGCCGCCCGCGCCCGCCTTTTCGAGCAGCGCGCCGAACAGCACGAACATGAACACGACGTTGGTCGACACGCCGAGCGCGACGCCGAAGATGCCCTCCGAGGTCAGCCACATCTGCGAGGCGGCGCGCGAGAGCGAAGCGCCCTTGTGCGCGATCATTCCGGGCAGGTGCGGACCGGCGAAGATGTAGCCGAGCATCACCACCGCGATCACCACGATCGCGGGGCCGACCGCGCGGCGCGCCATTTCGAGCAGCACCAGCACGCCGACGACGCTGACCGCGACGTCGGTGGTGGTCGGCAGGCCGGGGCGCAGCGAAAGCTCGCGGTAGAACACCACGAGGTACATCGTCGCGCACGCGCCGGCGATGCCGAGCAGCCAGTCGACCAGCGGAACGCGGTCGCGCGGCGAGCGCACGAACGCGGGATAGCTCGTCGCCGCGAGGAACAGCGCGAACGAAAGGTGGATCGACCGCGCGATGCCGTCGGTGACCACACCGATGTTGAAAATGAAGGGCAGCGGCGAGGCGTACCAGAGTTGGAACAGCGTCCAGGCCAGCGCGATCGCCATCAGGAGCTTCGCGGTAAAGCCGGTTGGTTTCCGTCCACCCATGTCGACGGCGGTGACAAGATCCTGCAGAGCCTCGTTATCGACGCTCGCCGCATCGGCCTTGGTGGTCTCGGTGCTGCTCATACGTTTTCCTCTTTTCGTCCTTGCGCGGACCTATTAGCCGATACGTCGCGGCCCCGTAAACGGCAAACGCACGCGGCCGCCCGCACGACGACGGACGGCAGCGTTCCGGCGCAAACCCTAGTGCCGGAAATATGCCCAATTTACGGCGATGTCGCGGCCGCGCCCCCGCACGTCCCGCGTCCACCCCTACGTATCGTCATCCGGCCGCGGCGCGGCCGGTGTCCCCGGAATGTTGCGGGGGGAGCGCGGCGCGCTCCCCTCCAGAGTTGGCGAACCGGCCCTTAGAGCCAGCCCTTCTCCTTGTAGTACTTCACCGCGCCCGGATGCAGCGGCGCGGAGTTGCCGGCCTTGACCATTTCCTTCGGGTCGAGGTGGGCGAACGCCGGGTGCAGCTTCTTGAAGTCGTCGAAGTTGTCGAACACCGCCTTCACCAGGTTGTAGACGACCTGCTCCGGAACCTTGGCCGAGGTGACCACGGTGGCGCGCACGCCGAAGGTCTTCACCGGGTTCGGGTTGTTGTTGTACATGCCGCCCGGAATGGTGGCGTAGGAGTAGTACGGATGCGCCTTCACCAGCGCGTCGACCGCCGCACCCTCGAGCGGGATCAGCTTCGCGTTGCACGCGGTGGTCGGGTCCTGGATCGCGGCCGACGGATGGCCGACGGCGTAGAAGAAGCCGTCGATCTTGTTGTCGCAGAGCGCCGGGCCCATCTCGTCGGGCTTCAGCTCGGCGGCGAGGGCGAACTTCGCCTTGGTCCACTTCATCTCAGAGAGAATCTGCTCCATCGACGCGAGCGTGCCCGAACCCGGGTTGCCGACGTTGAAGCGCTTGCCGGCGAAGTCCTCGAACTTGGTCACGCCGGCGTCGGGGCGGGCGAGAACGGTGAACGGCTCCGGATGCACGGAGAACACCGCGCGGAGATCGGCGACCTTGCCGTCCTTGTCGAACTGCTTCTTGCCCTCGTAGGCGTTGTACTGCACGTCGGACTGGCTCAGGCCGAAGTCGAGTTCGCCGGACTTGATCGCGTTGACGTTGAACACCGAGCCACCGGTGGATTCGGTCGAGCAGCGAACGCCGGTCGTTTTGTAGTCCTTATTCATCAGGCGGCAAACCGCGCCGCCGACGGCGTAGTACACGCCGGTAACGCCGCCGGTGCCGATCGTGATGAAGCGCTGGTCGGCCGCGTCAGCGACGCTCAGCGAGCCCATCATGGTGGCGAAAATGGCGGCGGAAACAATCGACTTCTTCTGCAAACGCATGACGATAATCCCCGTGTTGTGGTGCCCGTCTTGAATCGGCGGGTCGGCTGTTGCGCCCGGGCCCCGCGCCCCAGGCTTTCGCTGTCGTAACCCCGCGGGGGGCGGATCGCCTCTAGGATCGGCCCGAAAGACCCGCCTCGAATACGGCGGCGTCGAGGGCTTCACCCAAACGCGCGACAATCGTGTCGATCGTCTCGGCGGTCGAGATGAACGGCGGCGCCAGAAGAACGTGGTCGCCGTGCACGCCGTCAACGGTACCGCCCGACGGGTATACCATCAATCCTCTTGCCATGGCGGCACGTTTTACACGCGCGTGGAGTTTTATCGAAGGATCCAGAGTTTCCTTGGTGCCGCGGTCGGCGACGAGTTCCAGGGCCTGGAACAGCCCGCGTCCGCGGATGTCGCCGACGAGCGGGTGATTGCCGAATCGCGCGGTCAACTTTTCGCGCAGCCGCGCGCCCATCGCGCGGACGTTGGCGAGGAGGTCGTCGCGCGCGATCACCTCCTGCACCTTGAGCGCGGCGGCGCACGCGATCGGGTGGCCCATGTAGGTATGGCCGTGCTGGAAGAACCCCGCGCCGTTGGCGAAGGCGTCGTAGACCTTGCCGCTCAGGAGCGTCGCGCCGATCGGCTGGTAGCCCGCGCCGAGGCCCTTGGCGATGGTGAGCAGGTCGGGAACGATGCCCTCCTGCTCGCAGGCGAACAGCGAGCCGGTGCGGCCCATGCCGCACATCACCTCGTCGAGGATCAGGAGCACGCCGTATTTGTCGCAGATCGCGCGGATGCGCTTGAAGTAGTCGGCCACCGGCGGCACCGCGCCCGCGGTCGCGCCGACCACCGGCTCGGCGATGAACGCCATCACCGTCTCCGGCCCGAGTTCGAGGATCTTCGCTTCGAGGGTTTCGGCGGCGCGCTTGGCGTAGTCGGCGTCGCTCTCGCCGGGGCGCTGGTGGCGGTAGGCGTAGCACGGCGGCACGTGGTGGGTTTCGAGCAGGATCGGCTCGTAGAGCTTGCGCCGCCACATGTTGCCGCCCGCCGAAAGCGCACCGACGGTGTTGCCGTGGTAGCTCTGCTCGCGCGCGATGATCTTGCAGCGCGCGGGTTCGCCGATCTCGACGAAGTACTGGCGCGCCATCTTGAGCGCCGCCTCGACCGCCTCGGAGCCGCCCGAAACGAAATAGACGTAGTCGAGCCCTTCGGGCGCACTCGCGATCAGGCGCTCGGCGAGCGCCTCGGCGGGTTCGGAGGTGAAGAAGCCGGTGTGGGCGAAGGCGAGCGTGTCGGCCTGGGCCTTGATCGCGGCGATCACGTCGGGGTGTCCGTGCCCGAGGCACGACACCGCGGCGCCGCCCGAGGCGTCGATGTACACCTTGCCGTCGGCGTCGAACAGCTCAACGCCCTTGCCACCGACCGCGGTCGGCAGTGTCCCCTGAATCTGACGATGCAGAATGCGGGTCATGTTACTCGGTCTCCACCCAGTGAACCTGGCTCTCGGCCAGACGGTTTTCGGTTTCGGCGAGGGCCGCGAGGGCGTCGTCGCCGCGTTCGCCGGCAATCAGCGCGGCGAGGGTTTCCGCCACCGCGAAGGCGGCGGTGAAGGAACGGAAGAAGGCGGGGGATTCGCCGCCGCCCGCCGGGATCGCGATCTCGGCGAGGCGCGCGAGCGGCGAAACCGGGCCGTCGGTGACCGCGACCAGAGAAACGCCGCGGGCGTGCAGCCGCCGCGCGGTTTCGAGAGTGGCGCGGGTGTAGGGGGCGAAGCCGAACACCAGCGCCGCGTCGCCGGCGCGCGCCGTGCGGGCGCGGTCGGCAAGCAGCGCGCCGCCGTCGTCGAGCAGCACCGCGCGGTCGTCGAACAGGCCGAGGAGATAGGCGGCGGTCCACGCCGGCGGGAAGCTCGCGCGCAGGCCGAGGCAGTAGACCCGCGGCGCGGCGGCGAGGCAGCGCGCCGCGTCGCGCAGGCGCACCAGAACCGCGGGGTCGCGCAACGCCGCGAGATCGGCGGCGACGGCCGCGAGGTGGGCGTCGGCGAGGCCGCGTGCGCCCTTCTCGCGCTGCGCCGCGATCTGGCGTCCGGCGCGCCCGGCGAAGCCGATCCCGCCCGCGCGCACCGCCTGGGCGTAGATCTCGCGCACCGCCTCGAAGCCCGCGTAGCCGAGGCGCTGGGCGAGGCGCGTCATCGTCGCGGGGAGAACGTCGGCGCGGCGCGCCTGCTCCCGCATCGACAGGAGCGCGACGTCGTCGGGATGCTCGACGACGAACCGCGCCGCCCGCTGCATCTGCGGCGAGAGGCGGTCGAATTCATCGAGAATGCGGCGGCTGAGGGGACCCTGGTCCATCGGCGTTTCCAAAGATTGGGGTGTTTCAGAGATAGACGAAAACCCACCGGAAATGCAATATTTGTTTCATCCTAAGGCACACATGATCCACTTGTTTAAATTTGAGGCAATCTGATGACAGAACAGGCATCCGTCGCCCTCGCCGTCGCGCCCAACGGCGGCCGCCGCGTCAAGACCGACCACCCGGCGATCCCGCTCACGCCGCGAGACCTCGCGGAAACCGCCGCCGCCTGCCGCGACGCCGGGGCGGCGATGATCCACGTCCACGTGCGCGACCGCGACGGCAACCATCTCCTCGACGCCGACGCCTACCGCGCCGCGTTCGCCGCGATCGAAGGCGCGGTCGGCAACGGCCTGGTGCTGCAGATGACCAGCGAGGCGCTCGGCGTCTACGCCCCCGCCGCGCAGATGGCGGTGGTCGAGGCGGTGCGCCCCGAGGCGGTGTCGCTCGCGCTGCGCGAGCTCTGCCCGACCGCGGCGGAAGAGCAGCCGTTCGCCGATTTCCTCCTGCGTCTCAAGGCGATCGGCACGGTGCCGCAGATGATCGTCTACTCCGCCGAGGAATTCGCGCGCCTCACCGCGCTGATGCGGCGCGGCCTGGTGCCGTGGCAGGACCCGCCGGTGCTGTTCGTGCTCGGCCGCTACGTCGCCGGGCAAACCTCCCGCCCGCTCGACCTGCTGCCGTTCCTCGCGCCCGGCCTGCCGCGGCCGGCGCACTGGATGATGTGCGCCTTCGGCCGCCACGAGGCGGCGTGCGCGGCGGCGGCGGCGCTGCTCGGCGGCCACGTCCGAGTCGGGTTCGAAAACAACCTCTTCCTGCCCGACGGATCGACCGCGCCGGACAACGCCGCCTCGATCGCTGCGGTGGCGCGCGCGCTCGCCGATCTCGGCCTCGCCCCGGCCTCCGCCGACTCGCTGCGCGGCGACTGGGCGCGATTGTGCGGCGGCTGAGGTTTTTCCGTCGTAGCGCTTTTTCACCAAGGGATTGCATGACATAGTTGTGATACGAGCGCTGCACGAGGCATCGCCTCCGTCAACGGCGCCGTTGCAACGGGGGGTCACATGCAATTTCGATCCATCAAGCATCGCATCGCGCTGGTCGGCGGGCTGTGCCTGCTCGCCGCCGCCGGCGCGACGATCGCGGGCGGCATCGTCGTCAGCCACCGCACCACCGGATTCGTCGTCGACAGCGTCGAAACCATGCTCGACGGCACCACCCGCGCCTACACCCAGGCGGTCGCCGACGCCCAGGCGCACTCGCTGCAGGGGCGGTTCGAGGAGGCGTTGCACGTCGCGCGCACCCTCGGCGACAGCCTGAGCGTGATTTCGCGCACCGAGCCGTCGGCGCTGCCGGTCGAGGGGCGGCGGCAGCTCGTCAACAAGATCCTGCGTCAGGCGCTCGAATCGAATCCCGGCTTCAACGGCACCTACTCCGCCTGGGAACCCAACGTGGTGGACGGCCGCGACGAGGACTACCGCGGCCTCAAGATGCTCGGCGCCGACGCCACCGGGCGGGTCCTGCCCTATTGGACGCGCAACCCCGAAACCGGCGCGATCAAGATCCAGCCGCTCGTCGAGTACGACAGCCGCGAGTTGCACGCCAACGGCGTGATGAAGGGCGGCTGGTACGTCGTCCCCGCCGAAACCGGCAAGGAAAGCGTGCTCGGCCCCCTGCCCTACGTCGTCCAGGGACGCGAGGTGTTCCTCGCGACGATGTCGGTGCCGATCCGCGTCGGCAACACCTTCGTCGGCGTCGCCGGAGCGGACTTCGACCTCGCCTTCGTGCAGAAGCTCGCCGCCGCCGTCGCCGCCAAAATCTACGGCGGCCGCAGCCACATCGTGATCCTGAGCGACCTCGGCCTGGTGGTCGCCGACAGCGCCAAGCCGGAACTCGTCGGCAAGTCCTTCGCCGATCAGACCGCTTCCTGGGACGCCGACCTCAAGGCCGTGCAATCCGGCGCCGCCACAACCGCCTGGAGCGCCGACGGCGACACCCTGCGCACCTTCTCGCCGATCGCCCTCGGCAACAGCGAGCGCCCGTGGTCGGTTCTGGTGACGGTGCCGCGCGCCATTGCGATGGCCGAGGCCGAGGCGCTCGGCGCCTCGCTTTCCGAACGCTCCGCCGCCGCGGTGGGCTGGCAGACCGCCGTCGGTCTCGGCGCGGCGCTGCTCGCGATGATCGCGATCTGGTTCGCCGCGGGCGGGGTCAGCCGTCCGATCGTCGCGATGACCGGCGCGATGCGCAGCCTCGCCGACGGCAACCTCGACACCGAAGTGCCGGCGCGCGGGCAGAGCGACGAAATCGGCCAGATGGCCGAGGCGGTGCAGGTGTTCAAGGACAACGCCCAGGAAGTGCAGCGCCTCCAGGCCGAACAGGAAGCGCAGAAGGATCGCGCCGCCGCCGAACGCCGTGAGGCGATGCACGCGCTCGCCACCGAGTTCGAGGCGAGCGTGATGGAGATCGTCGAGGAAGTGTCGCGCCAGTCCGGCGAGCTGTCGCAGTCGGCGGAATTGCTCACCGCCGCCACCGGCGAGGCGGAACGCCAGGCCACCGCCGTCGCCGCCGCCTCCGAGCAGGCGGCGGTCAACGTCCAGACCGTCTCCTCGGCGACCACCGAGCTGTCCGCCTCGATCCTGGAGATCAGCCGTCAGGTCGCCGAATCCGCGGGCATCGCCTCCGACGCGGTGGACGAGAGCAACCGCGCCAACGGTATCGTCTCGGGCCTCGCCGACGCGGCGGGGCGGATCGGCGAGGTGGTCGCGCTGATCAACGGCATCGCGGCGCAGACCAACCTCCTCGCGCTCAACGCGACGATCGAGGCGGCGCGCGCGGGCGACGCCGGCAAGGGCTTCGCCGTCGTCGCCGGGGAGGTCAAGAACCTCGCGACCCAGACCGCGCGGGCGACCGAGGACATCGGCAACCAGGTCGAGGCGGTGCAGGGCAGCACCGGCGAGGCGGTCGCCGCGATCCAGGGCATCGCCGCGACGATCGGGCGGATCAGCGAGATCTCCTCGGCGATCGCTTCGGCGGTCGAGGAGCAGGGTGCGGCGACGCAGGAGATCGCGCGCAACGTCCAGCAAGCCGCCTCGGGGGTGGACGACGTCTCCACCAACATCGCGAGCGTCACCCGCGCCGCGGCGGAATCCGAGGGCGCGTCGTCGCAGGTGCTGACTGCGGCGCGGCAGCTCTCCGGCGTGGCGGACCGGCTGCGCGCCGACGTCGTCCGCTTCATCCGCACCGTGCGCGGCGACTGAACTCGCGCGCAAACCCGGCAAAAGGCCGCCCGCTTCCGGCAGGCGGCCTTTTCCACGCGCCGCCATATATGCAAAAGCTATCGAGATTGCGTCGGCAATATATTGGATTTTTCCGGGGTGTCGCTCGATATTCAAAACAGGTCGCTCGGGGCGGCGTCATATCCCCCAGACGCATCCCCACCCCCAAAGCCCCGGGCGACCCGGCCTAAACGGCCAACCCTTTTGAAGTAGGAGTCACACGATGAGCAACACCAACACCCCGCGCCCGGTTCTCGACCCGATCGGCTACCTCGGTTCCGCCACCGCGCACCGTGCCAAGGGCACCCTCGACTGATGTACCACGATCCCTGCACCGAACAGCGGCCGGTTCCGGTCAAGCCGACCGGCCGCTTTCACCCCCAGGGGAGCCGCACTCCCCACACCGGCAAGCCGCGCGATTGACCCTCGCGCGGTTTTTTCTCGCGGGTTTTCTATAACCTTCGCCATACGTCGCGCATATCGACAACGCCGGGAGCGCGTATTGGAATTGCTCCCTGGCGGTCGCGATATCCGAGTCATGAGACAAGCCCCCTCAGACACCAGGAGATTTCCGATGCGCGACAAGACCTCCCGTTCCGACTTCCGCCCCGCCGCCTGGCGCACCTATCGCTCCGCCGTTCCGGCGGTCGACCCGAACAGCCTGCTCGGCTGCGAGACCCGCAAGCGCGCGCGCAGCAGCTTCGACTGAGTTTCCGCTCTCCGAATTTTCCCCCTCCCAGCCTCTCCGCCGCCCTCGGGCGGCGGATTTTTTCAGACCGCGGGCCAGGCCGCCGCCATGGCGAGGAAGTTGCGCGCCGCCGGCGCGGTTTCGGCGCGGCGCATCGCGAAGGCGTGGCGCGCCACCGGCGTCTCGCCGGAAATCTCGCGGAACACCACCCCCGGCACCTTCACCATGCTCATCGAGCGCGGCACCACCGAGACCCCGAGTTCGGCGGCGACGAGGTTGACCACCGAGGCG
>QKGW01000302.1 GCA_003250275.1 Alphaproteobacteria bacterium | reverse complement strand
GCACCGAAAGGACACGAAACCGCACCGACAGCAGCACCGACGAAACGATGCTGCCCGCGAGGATCGCGGCGAACAGGCCGTTCACCCCGAGCCCGAGGCGGCTGCCGAGCAGCCAGCCGCACGGCATCATCACCACGAGATACGCGCAACCCTGCAGCACGCTCGGCATCCAGGTTTCGCCCCAGCCGCGCAGGGCGTTCGACATCACCGCCTGCGCGCCGTCGAACGGCAGGATCGCCGCCATCCACATCACCAGCATCGCCGCCGCCGCGCGCACCGACGGGTCGTCGGTGTAGACCGCCGCGAACGCCGCCGGCACGAGGGCGAAGGCGAGCATCAGCGGCATCACCAGCACGACGTCGAGGCCGAGGCCGGTCCACCCCGCGATCTCGGCGTCCTCGGGGTCGCCGCGCCCGACCGCATGGCCGACGCGCACGCTCGTCGCCGAACCGACGCCGAGCGCGATCATGAACACCGTGCCGAGGATGTTGATGCCGATCGCGTAGGCGGCGAGCGCGTCCGCGCCGAACCAGCCCGACATCACGTTGAGCGCGGAGAAGCCGAACGCCTCGACGCCGATCGACAGCCCCGCCGCGTAGCCGAGGCGGCGCTGCCACGCCGCGCCGGAAGGATCGCGCGCCGCCTTGACCCGGATCGCGAAGCGGGCGTGGTCCTGCATCCACCACACCCACGCCGCCGCCGCGATGCAGAGGAACCAGCGCGCCGCGGTGGTCGCCCAGGCGGCGCCCGCCGCGCCCATCGCCTCGACGCCGAAGCCGCCGCCGATCCACCACGCGTTGAGGGCGGCGTTGAGCAGGTTCGCCGCGACCATCAGCCAGGTGCCGGGCCACGGGCGCTTCAGCCCTTCGAGGAAGAAGCCGGAGGCGAGGTAGCCGAGGTAGGCGGGAATGCCGTAGCCGAGAATCCGCGTGACCTCCGCCGCGCCGACCGCGAGGTCCTCCGCCTGACCCATGATCCGGTAGAGCGACGGCCCGGCGGAGCAGATCAGCGACACCACCGCGCCAGTGCCGAGCGCGTAGGGCAGGCCGCGCCGCCACACCGCGCCGGCGAGGGTGTCCTGGCGCGCGCCGAAGAGCTGCGAGGTCACGATCATCACGCCCATCTGCAGCCCGAGCGCGCCGAGCATCAGGGTCGAGACCGGGCCCTGGGCGAGGCTGTAGAACGCGAGCTCGCCCGCGTCGTAGTGGCCGAGCATGATCACGTCGACCATCAGCATGATCAGCGCGCCCGAGCGCATCGCGACCGTCGGCGCGGCGAGCCGCAACAGCTCCGGCACATGCGCCCGCACCCGTCTCCACGCCCTGTTCACGATCGCCGATCCCGCCCGTTGAATTCCGGCCGCCACCCTCGCACGGCCCCCAATCGAATTCAACCGGGGGAACCGAATGGCGGAATTTCGGTTTAGGCTAGGAGCCTCCGCGCGACGCCGCGCGGAGCCCTACGTTCATGCCGCCTTGGAGAATGACGATGCCGTATGCGAAGACGATGTGCCGGGTTCTGGCGCTGGCCGGTCTCGGCGTGGTGGTCTCGGGGGCCGCGCACGCGGACTTCCGCGATGCGATGCTGATGCCCTACGCGGAGGCGGAACGCGCCTTCGCCCTCCCCGATCAGTCGACGCGCAACGATCCGTTCCTCAAGAACATCGTCGACCCCGGCGGGCTCAAGGTCGACTACATCATCGCCCGCTTCGAGCCCAATTCCGGACCGAACCGCACCTACGCGCTCTACGCGCGCGGCTCGGTGACGATCGAGGGCGTGACCTTCGACGCGCGCCTGCCGGTCGCGTTCGGCGACCTCGGCATCGACGCCACCGACCCGCACCTGCAGATGGCCACCTATTGCGACCGCACCGCGGGCTACGGACGCCCGCTCGCCACCGTCGACACCCCGGTGCTGGTGAAGGCGCTGAAGGGCGGGCCCTACCTGATCCGCCCGGCGATCATCCCGCACTACGACGCGCAGAAGGCCTGCACCGGCGTGCCGCTGCCGGTGGCGTTCGACGAAACCCAGATGCAGGCCTCGATCCTCGGCGGCAACGCCCAGGTGGTGACCTCGCCGCGCAGCACCGGCTCGTGCGACGCGGTCGGCAAGGCGCTGATCGCCTCCGCGGTGACCTACCACGAACTCGCCCAGCGCGGCGCGGCGGGCGAGATCACCAAACGCGACGTGGCGCTGCGCCTGAGCGACGCCGCGGTCGGCGAGCCGCCCTGCCCGATTCCGTAATCGGCGGGCTTTCCTATCCGTCATGGCCGGGCTGGTCCCGGCCATCCACGGGCTTGCGAACCCGGGCGTGGATCCCCGGGCCAAGCCCGGGGATGACGGGAAATACAAAAACGGCCGGAAGCATCCGGCCGTTTTTCGTGTTCCGCGGTTTACGGCTGCGGCTTGGGCGGCGGGTTCTCGGTGAGCGAGGCGAGGTAGGCGATCACCGCCGCGCGGTCCTTGGCCTTGGGCAGACCGGCGAAGGTCATCTTGGTGCCCGGTGCGA
>QKGW01000234.1 GCA_003250275.1 Alphaproteobacteria bacterium | reverse complement strand
GGCCTGCGCGAGACCGTCGCCGCCGCGCGCCTGCTCAAGGACCGCGAGGTGCCGGTGAAGGTCCGCCTCGTCGGCGACATCGACCCGGGCAACCCCAACAACGTCCACCCCGCCACCCTGTCGCTGTGGAACGCCGACGGCTGGATCTCCTGGACCGGCGCGCGCTACGACATGCCGCAGATCTGGGCCGACACCCACATCGCGGTGCTCGCCTCGCACCACGAGGGAATTCCGCAGTCGCTGATGGAAGCCGCCGCCGCCGGGCGCCCGCTGATCGCCGCCGACGTGCCCGGCTGCCGCGAACTCGTGATCGACGGCGAGACCGGCCTGCTCGTGCCGCCGTACGACGCCGAGGCGCTCGCCGACGCGATCCTCCGCCTCGCCAACGACCCGGAGACGCGCCGCCGCATGGGCGCCGCCGCCCGCGCCAAGGTCGAGGCCGAATTCGCCGAGCCGCTGATCGAGGCGCGCACCCGCGCGCTCTACGCCGATCTTGCAGGTCTCGCATGATCCTGGGCGCACTGTTCGCCGGGTTCGCCCTCGCCGCCGCCGCCGCGACCGGCCTCGCGCTGCGCTGGCTGCGCGCGCGGCAGATTCTCGACCGCCCCAACGACCGCAGCAGCCACACCGTGCCGACGCCGCGTGGCGGCGGGCTCGCGGTGACGCCTCTTTTGATCGCCGGGCTCGGCGGCTGGTTCGCGGTCCGCGGCGGCACCTCCGCCGAATGGGCGATGCTCGCCGGCGCCGCGCTGCTCGGCCTGCTCTCCTGGCGCGACGACCGCACGCCGCTGCCGCCGCTGCCGCGCTTCGCCGTGCAGATCGTCGCGGTCGCCACGGTGCTGGCGCTGCTGCCGCCCGCGGCGATCACCGGCGGCCTCCTGCCGTCGGCGGTGGAGAAGCTCTTCCTCGGCCTCGCGTGGCTGTGGTTCGTCAACCTCTTCAACTTTATGGACGGCATCGACGGGATCACCGGGGTCGAGGCGGCGTCGATCGCAGTCGGCCTGTTCGTCGCCCTGCCGGGCGCCGTCGCCGCCGGGCCGCTCGCGATCCTCGCCGGGTGCGCCGTCGGCTTCCTCGCATGGAACTGGCATCCGGCGAAGATCTTCATGGGCGACGTCGGCAGCATTCCGCTCGGCTACGTCCTCGGCTTCCTGCTGCTCGAAGGCGCGCTGCACCATCCCCAGGGCTGGGCGGCGGCGCTGATCCTCCCCGCGGTCTACTGGGCCGACGCGACCATCACCCTGTTGCGCCGCGCGCTCGCGGGCAAGGCGATCTGGCGCGCCCACCGCGAGCACTTCTATCAGCGCGCGACCCAGGGCGGCTGGAGCCACGCGCGGGTGAGCGCGCTGGTGCTGCTCGCCAACCTCTGCCTGATCGGCGTCGCCCGCATCGCCGGATTCGGCCACCCCTGGCTCGCGCTCGCCGCCGCCACGGCGGCCGTCGCGATGCTGCTTGCGCTTTTCCACGTCCGCTTCCGCAATCCGTTGTGAACCGGGCTTCCGCCGCCGCGCGGATGGGTGTACCTTCGCCCCCGCTCATATCCGAAAGTTGAGGCTAGGTCGCGTTCATGAGATTGCCGCGCAAGCAAATCGTCATCGTCCATGATTTGGTCATGGCGGCGATCGCGTTGCCGTTCGCGCTGTATCTGCGCCTCGATTCCGGTTTCCTCACCCGTTTCTCTCCGGGCATGTGGCTCGGCATGATCCTGGCGTTCGTGGCGCTCGCCGCCGTCGCCTTCCGCAGCCAACGGATGTACGACGGCATCTGGCGCTACGCCTCGGTGGACGACCTGATCGCGATCGTGCGCGGCGTCACCCTCCTCGTCGCCACCTTCACCGTCGCGCTGTTCCTCTACAACCGCCTCGAAAACTTCCCGCGCTCGACGCCGTTCATCGTCTGGTGCGTGCTCATGCTGATGCTCGGCGGGCCGCGCTTCGTCTACCGCTTCCTCAAGGACCGCCACTTCTCGCTCAAGACCGACGGCACCCGCGTGCCGGTACTCCTGATCGGCGCGGCGGACGCCGCCGACCTGTTCATCCGCGCGATGGAGAGCAACCCCGCCGCCAACTACCGCGTCGTCGGCATCCTCGGCGAGACCGGCGGCCGCGTCGGACGCCGGATCCGCGGCATCTCGGTGATGGGCACGGTCGACGACATCGAAACCGCGGTCGCGGAGCTGACCGACGAGGGCGCGCGCCCGCATCGCGTCATCCTCACCAAGGACACCTTCGACGGCGAACTCGTCGCCCGCGTGCTCGACGCCTGCGACACCCTCGGCCTCGGTCTCTCGCGCCTACCGCGCCTCGACGATTTGCGCACCGCCGACTCCGGTGGCTCCATCGACCTCAAGCCGGTGGCGATCGAGGACCTTTTGCAACGCCCGCAGCGCGTCCTCGACCGCGCCGCGATGGCCGGGTTGATCGCGGGCCGCCGCGTCCTCGTCACCGGCGCGGGCGGCAGCATCGGCAGCGAACTGGTGCGCCAGATCGCCGGTTTCGGCCCGGCCGAGCT
>QKGW01000238.1 GCA_003250275.1 Alphaproteobacteria bacterium | reverse complement strand
AGCTTGATGCCGATCTTCGGCTCGTAGGAGACGAACTTGAACGGACCGGTGCCGACCGGATGGGTGTTGAAGTAGTCCTCGCCCTTCTCCTTGATGTACTTCGGCGGCACGATCATCGCGCCGTAGCCGGCGAGCTTGGTGAGCAGTACCGGATCGGGGGCGGAGAGGACGAAATCGACGGTGAGGTCGTCGACCACCTCGACCTTTTCGATCACCGAGTAGTTGGCGCGCTGCGGCCCCTTCTTGCCCTCGTCGCCGAGCAGGCGGTCGAAGGTGAACTTCACCGCCGCGGCGTTGAAGGGCTCGCCGTCGTGGAACACCACGCCCTTGCGCAGGCTGAAGCGCACGCGCTTGCCGCCGTCGAGCTCTTCCCACTTGGTGGCGAGGCAGGGCACCAGCTTGGCGTCGGGGCCGCGATAGGTGAGACCGTCGTAGATGTTGGTGGAGACCGACGCCCAGTTGATCAGGAAGGTGTCGATCGGATCCCAGCTCCCCGGGTCCTGCGGCGAGGAGACGGTGAGCGTGCCCGCGGCTTCCGCCGGGAGCGCGCCGAACAGGCCGCCGATAACGGCGACCGATGCCAAGAGCGACTTCACCAGTACGCGTTTCATGTGGATCTCCTAGGCGGTTCCGGCGACGAGGTGGCCGGGGGCGATTTCCCGATGGGTGAGGATGCGCGGCTCGTCTCCCGCGCGGCGGATCGGGCTGGGGATCTCCCCTTCGAGGGGAACGTGGGGGCGGCGCCGCGCCGGATCGGCGCTCGGCACCGCCGAAAGCAGGCGGCGGGTGTAGGGGTGGGCGGGGGTCTCGAACACCTGGGTGCGGCTGCCCAGCTCGACCACCTGGCCGAGATAGAGCACCGCGACGCGATGGCTGATCCGCTCCACCACCGACATGTCGTGTGAGATGAACAGGTAGGAGAGGCCGTGGCGCTCCTGCAGTTCCATGAACAGGTTGACGATCTGCGCCTGCACCGAGACGTCGAGCGCGGAGAGCGCCTCGTCGGCGATGATCAGGCGCGGGTTGCAGGCGAGCGCGCGGGCGATGCAGATGCGCTGGCGCTGCCCGCCCGAGAACTCGTGGGGGTAGCGCTTGGCGTGTTCGGGCGGCAGGCCGACCGCCTCCAGCAGTTCGGCGACGCGCGCCGCCACCGCCTTGCCTTCGAGCAGGCGGTGCACGCGGATCGGCTCGGCGATCGAGAAGCCGACGGTCTTGCGCGGGTCGAGGGAGGCGTAAGGGTCCTGGAAGATGTACTGGATCTGCTGGCGCAGGGCGTGGCGTTCGGCGGCGCTCATCTCCGAGACCTTGCGCCCGGCGAAGGCGATCTCGCCCGAGGTCGGGGCCTGGAGCTGCTGGATCGTCCGCCCGATCGTCGATTTGCCGGAGCCGCTTTCGCCGACGAGCGCCAGGGTCTCGCCCTGGCGGATGTCGAAGCTCACCTTCTCGACCGCGTGGACGCGGTGGGTGACGGTGCCGAAGAGGGTGCGTTTCACGTCGAAGCGGGTGACGAGGTCGCGCACCGAGAGGAGCGGCGGTTCGTCGACGCGGGCGGTGTCCTGGGCTTCGGGCGCGGCGATCTCTGCGCCGGTCTCGGGCGAGAGCAGCGGCAGGCGGCGCGGCAGCGGCTCGCCCGCCATGCTGCCGAGCTTCGGCACCGCGGCGAGCAGGGCGCGGGTGTAGGGGGCCTGCGGGTTGGCGAAGATCTCGCCGACCGGGCCGGTTTCGACCATCCGCCCGTGGCGCATCACCACCACGTCGTCGGCGATCTCGGCGACCACGCCCATGTCGTGGGTGATGAACACCACCGCCATCCCGAGTTCCCGCTGGAGGTCGGCGATCAGGCCGAGAATCTGCGCCTGGATGGTGACGTCGAGCGCGGTGGTGGGCTCGTCGGCGATCAGCAGGCGCGGGCGGCAGGCGAGCGCCATGGCGATCATCACGCGTTGCCGCATTCCGCCCGAAAGCTGGTGCGGGTAGCGCGCGAGGAGATCGCGCGCATCGGGCATCCGCACCTTTTCGAGCAGCTTCTCCGCCTCGGCCAATGCCTCGGCGCGGGTCATCCCCTCGTGCAGCATCAGCGCCTCGGCGATCTGGTCGCCGACGGTGAACACCGGGTCGAGACTGGTCATCGGCTCCTGGAAGATCATCGCGACATCCTTGCCGCGGATGCCGCGCATCTGCTTTTGCGGCAGGTCCAGCAGGTCGACCGCGCCGTCGCGCCCGGAAAAGCGGATCCGCCCCGAAGCCATGGTCGCGCCCAGCCCCTCGGCGAGACGCATGATCGAAAGCGCGGTGATCGACTTGCCGGAACCGCTCTCGCCGACGATCGCCAGCGTGCGTCCCGCGTGCACCGCGAAGCTCAGATTTTCGACCACGTGCGCGGAGCCGAAGGCGACGCTAAGCCCCTCGACCGACAGCAGCGCGGGTTCTACCGGAAATGGCACGCGAAGTGCCTCCAATTCGATGATTTGGTAAGACATTTCTCAGACGCGCGACCCGGCTGCGTCTGACCGTAGGAG
>QKGW01000393.1 GCA_003250275.1 Alphaproteobacteria bacterium | reverse complement strand
GACCTCGACGGCGCGCTCGCGGCGAAGGGGCGGGTCGACGAGGCGTGGATCGACGCGGCGCTCGGCGCGCGCTTCTTCCTCACGCCGCCGCCGAAGTCGCTCGACCGCGACGCCTTCGCGCCGATCGCAGAGGGTGCGATGCGCCTCGAGGACGGCGCGGCGACGCTCGCGGCGTTCACCGTGCGCGCGGTGGCGGTGGCGGCGGGGCATCTGCCCGAAGCGCCCGAGGCGTGGGTGGTGACCGGCGGCGGACGCCACAATCCGGTGCTGATGCAGGGGCTCGCCGACGCCCTCGGGGTGCCGGTGCTGCCTGCCGAGGCGGTGGGGTGGGATGGCGACGCGCTGGAGGCTCAGGCGTTCGCGTTCATGGCGGTGCGGTCGGCGGCGGGACTGCCGCTCAGCTTCCCCGGCACCACCGGGGTGCCGAAGCCGACTCCGGGCGGCGTGTTCCACCGCCCGGAATAGATCCGCTCAGGGCATCCCCGGCGCGGCCTTGAGGCGGCGTTCGAGGTAGTTGGAGACCGCCAGCGTCATCTCCGGCAACTGCGCGCCGAAGAAATGGTCCGCCTGCGGAATCAGGTGGTAGTCCACCGCGATGTTCTTCTGCGACGAGAGCTTGTTGACGAGCTTCGCCACCGAGCTTTCGGGGACGATGTCGTCCGCGCCGCCCTGCACGATCAGGCCCGACGACGGGCACGGCGCGAGGAACGAGAAATCGAAGATGTTCGCCGGCGGTGCGATCGAGACGAAGCCCTCGATCTCGGGGCGGCGCATCAGGAGCTGCATACTGATCCACGCGCCGAAGCTGAAACCCGCGATCCAGCAGGCGCCGGCGTTCGGGTTGACCGCCTGGAGCCAGTCGAGCGCCGAGGCGGCGTCGGACAACTCGCCGATGCCGTTGTCGAAGCTGCCCTGGCTGCGGCCGACGCCGCGGAAGTTGATCCGGAGCACCGAGAAACCATTGCGGGCGAACGCATGGTAGGTGTTGTAGACCACCTTGTTGTTCATCGTGCCGCCGTGGCGCGGGTCCGGGTGCAGGACCAACGCGATCGGGGTGTTCGGCGCCTTCGAATGGGTGTATCGCCCTTCGAGGCGGCCCTCCGGTCCGTTGATGATGACGTCTGGCATGGATGTGACTTTTGTGTCCGTTTGCGGGAAATTCGGTGAGCTTCGGGGCGCGTCGCGCGCGTCGCGGGCGGCTCCGGTCCAGCCCGGTTAGGTGATTGCCTTTGTCGGATATATGATATTCAGCCTTGAGATTTCATGGCTTTCGCGCATACATTCTCCCCTCAGGTATTCCGGTTTTAATGAACCGTCCCGAGCGGCAGCGGAAGTTTAGCACAGTTATGCCTCATCCTTTCAAGCACCTAAAGGAAGACATAGCCAACATCGTCGCCAAGGACCCGGCGGCGCGCGGGCCGTGGGAGGTGTTGTTCTGCTATCCCGGCCTGCACGCGGTGATCTATCACCGCGCGACTCACTGGCTGTGGGCGCGGGGGTATCACTTCCTTGCGCGCTTCTTGTCGAACTTCGCGAAGATCATGACCGGGATCGAGATCCACCCCGGCGCGACGATCGGCCGGCGGGTGTTCATCGACCACGGCACCGGCGTGGTGATCGGCGAAACCGCCGAGATCGGCGACGACGTGACCCTCTACCACGGGGTGACTTTGGGCGGCACATCCCTTGATGTTGGCAAAAGACACCCAACGTTGGAGCATGGCGTCATCGTTGGTTCGGGCGCCCAGGTGCTGGGGCCGCTGCTGATCGGCGCGGGTGCGCGGATCGGCGCCAATGCGGTGGTTCTCAAGGATGTTCCCCCCGGCGCGACGATGGTCGGCATCCCGGCCAAAATGGCGCAGCGGCAAAAGCCGGCGGCGCACGAGGACGAGTTTCGCGCCTACGGCGTCGGCGCGAGTGCGCCCGACCCGGTGGGCCAGGATTTGAAGGGCGTGCACCGCCAGATCAACGACCTGTGCAAGCGGGTTCACGAACTGGAGGCCCGCCTGGAAGAGCAGGCTTCAGAGCCGGCGAAGGCGACCCGCAAGAAGCGGCCGGCCCCGCCGACCGGCGACGGCGAAGGACGGTAGGGAGCGTATGCGGTGAGGCTCAGCACCAAGGGACGTTACGCGGTCATGGCCATGGCCGATCTGGCATCGCAAAGCGGCGGCAAGCCCGTGGCTCTTGCGGACATCGCGACCCGCCAGGAAATCTCGCTCTCGTATCTCGAACAGCTGTTCGGCAAACTCCGCAAGGGCGCGCTGGTGAAATCGGTGCGCGGTCCCGGCGGCGGCTACCGCCTCGCGCGCCCGGATTCGGAGATTCGCATCTCCGACATCATTCTCGCGGTCGACGAGCCGATCCAGGCGACCCGTTGCCCCGGCACGCCGGCGGGGTGCCACAACAACAAGGGCCGCTGCCTCACCCACGACCTGTGGGAAGAGCTCTCCAACCAGATCTACCTCTACCTCAGCTCGGTGACGCTCGAGGAAGTGGTGCAGCGCCGGGTGCTCGGCACCAGCGGCATGTTCCACGGCTCGCAAGGCGCGGCGGCACAATAAGAGTTCTTCCCCGTCCGGATTTTTGCTAAAGCAGCCCCGACCCGCATCACGAAGGGGCGGGGCCGCAAAGATGTTTTCTAAGGAGTCTGCCGGAATGGCAAAGCTGACTTTCATCGAGCGCGACGGCACCCGCCGCGAGGTCGAGGCCCCCGACGGTCTGTCGGTGATGGAGGTCGCGCACCTCCACGGCATCGAGCTCGAAGGCGCGTGCGAAGGCTCGCTCGCCTGCGCCACCTGCCATGTGATCGTCGAGCCCGAGTGGTTCGACAAACTTGACGACGCCTCGGAGAACGAGGAGGACATGCTCGACATGGCCTTCGGCGTCACCGCCACTTCGCGGCTCGGCTGCCAGATCCGCATGTCCGACGACCTCGACGGCCTGGTCGTCAAGCTGCCGCCGACGGAGGACTGATGATCGAAGCGTTCCGCGCCGCCACTGCGCATATCGCCCCCGGCTCGCGGGTGTGCGTCGCGATGTCGGGCGGCGTGGACAGTTCGGTCACCGCCGCGCTGTTGCAGCGCATGGGGTTCGAGGTCGTCGGCGTGACCATGCGCCTGTTCGACCTGCCCCCGGCGGACAAGGCGATCGCCGACGCCGAGCGCGTCGCCGCCCAGCTCGGCATTCCGCACCGCGTTCTCGACCACGTCGAGGCGTTCCGCCGCGAGGTGATGGAGCCGTTCGCCGCCTCCTACCGCGCGGGCGAGACGCCGCTGCCGTGCGCGCTCTGCAACCGCAAGATCAAGTTCGGCGAAATGGCCAAGGGCGCGGCGGACTGGAACGCCGCCGCGCTCGCCACCGGGCACTACGTGCGCCGCGTCGAAGGCCCGGCGGGCCCCGAGGTGCACCGCGCGCGCGACCCCAAGCGCGACCAGAGCTACTTCCTCTTCCAGCTCACCCGCGAACAGCTCGCGGGGGCGGTGTTCCCCCTGGGCGACATCGTCGATAAGGCCGAGACCCGCCGCCTCGCCGGAGAGTTCGGCCTACCGGTGGCGGCGAAGGCCGACAGCCAGGACATCTGCTTCGTGCCGGGTGGCGATTACGCCCGCGTGGTGCGCGAGATCGACGCCAAGGCGGAGACGCCGGGCGAGATCGTCGATCTTTCGGGTAAGGTGCTCGGGCGGCACCAGGGCATCGTCGGCTATACCGTCGGCCAGCGCCGCGGCCTGGGCGTCTCCGCCGCGGAGCCGCTCTACGTCGTGCGCCTCGACGCCGCGGCGAACCGCGTCGTCGTCGGCCCCGCGTCGGCGCTCGAAGGCACCGGCCTCGCCATCC
>QKGW01000315.1 GCA_003250275.1 Alphaproteobacteria bacterium | reverse complement strand
CACGCACGTCTACGACGCCGCCAATCAGGAAATCGCGGCGGTTCCCGCGAGCACGATGATCGCGGCGGGCGGCGGCTACACCGTCGGCGCGTACAAGACGGTGTTCAACGACAACGCCAATCAGGTCGCGGAGAAACTCCGCGCTAGCCTCGCCGCCCAGTAATCCGGCGGAATCTTCTTCGCGCGCCCCCGTCATCCGGCGGGGGCGTCGTGCCGTCCGGCGTGCAACCGCGTTCAAGACCGGGGCGGGCGGGGGTGGCAGAGTGGCGCTCCGAAATTGCGGAGAGGCCCATGTTCGATACCAAGATCGCCATCGTCGTGCGCGAGGATCTCGCGGCCTGGCAGAAGCTCAACGTCACCGCGTTCCTGATGAGCGGCATCGTCGGCGCCGCGCCGGAGATCATCGGCGAGCCCTATCTCGATAAGGCGGGCAACCGTTTTGCCGCGCTCGCGATCCAGCCGGTGATGGTGCTCGCCGCCGACGCCGAAACCCTCGGCAGGATCCATCGCCGCGCGATTGAGCGCGGCGTGCCGAGCGCCGCCTACACCGAGGAGATGTTCGCGACCGGGCACGACGCCGCCAACCGCGCGGTGTTCGCGGGCTACGGGCCGGAGGACGCGAAGATCGTCGGCGTCGCGGTGCGCGAGGAGAAGAAGCTCGTCGACAAGATCACCAAGGGCGCGCGGATGCATCCGTGAGGGCGCTTGCGGCGCGGCCCGGGGCGGCGTATCTCGAAGCCATGGCCCGCACCGCCCCCGCCGTCGAAACCACCCTCTGGCGCGCCGACGACCTCGACGCCGAGCTGCTGCGCGCGCGCTTTTCCGACTACGCCTACGACCTCCACACCCACGACACCGCCTGCTTCGCGCTGATCACCCAAGGCGCGATCGAGATCCGGATGAAGGACGGCCGCCGCGTCGTGCGCGCGGGCGAGCTGTACGCGATCGACGCCGACGAGCCGCACGCGGGGGTGCCGGTCGACGCCTCGGGGTGGTCGCAGCGCACCATCTACGTCGATACCGCGCGGTTGCGCGCCCGCCTCGCCGACGGCGCGGACGCGATGCCCGCGATCGCCGGTCCGGTGATCCGCGACGGCCGCCTCAACGCGCTGTTCCTCGCCGTGCACCGGCTCTCGGAGGAAAACCTCGCGCCGCTCGCGCGCGACGAACGCTATTGCGATTTCGCCGCGTGGCTGTTCGCGCGGCACATGCGCGCGCCGGTCGCGGTCGCGGCGGCGGGGCGGGAGCCGGTCGCGGTGCGCCGCGCCCGCGAGTTCCTCGACGCGCACCTGTCCGAACGCGTCCACCTCGACGACATCGCCGCCGCCGCCGGGCTCGCGCCGTTCCGCCTCTACCGGGCGTTTTCGCGCGCCACCGGGATGACGCCGCACGCTTACCAGCGTCAGGCGCGCTTCCGCGAGGCGGTGCGCCGCATCCGCGCGGGCGAGGCGCTCGCCGAGGTCGCCGCCGCCGCCGGCTTCGCCGATCAGGCGCACATGACCCGCAGCTTCTTCCGCCGCATGGGCGTCACCCCCGGCGCGTACCGCGACGCGGTGCTCTAGCCGGGCGGCTCCGCACGCGCCATATCCACGGCTTCACCGCCGAGGAGTCTTCCATGCCCGTCGCCATCGCATCGTTCGCCCCCGAGGACGCGGCGGGCGTGATCGCCCTGATCCTGCCGATCCAGCAGCAGGAATTCGATATCCCGATCACCGCCGCCGATCAGCCCGATCTCGCGGCGATCCCGAGCTTCTATCAGAGCGGCGCGGGCGGGTTCTGGGTGGCGAAGGACGCGGGCGCGGTGGTCGGCACCATCGGCCTCAAGGACATCGGCGCGGGCCGCGCGGCGCTGCGCAAGATGTTCGTCGGGCCCGCGCATCGCGGCGCGGCGCACGGCGTCGCCCAGGCGCTGCTCGATACCGCGCTCGCTGCTGCTGCGGAGGGCGGGCTCGGCGAGGTGCTGCTCGGCACCACCGACAAGTTCCTCGCCGCGCACCGGTTCTACGAGAAGAACGGCTTCCGCACGGTGCCGCCCGAGGATCTGCCGCCGGAGTTTCCGCGCATGGCGGTGGATACCCGCTTCTACGCGATCACCTTGCTTCAGAGTTCGAGCCAGGCGTAGGCCTGGGTGAACGCCGCCTTGGCGTCCTCCGCGACGATCTCGCCGTGGCAGGGTACGATGCGGGTAAAATCCCATTTCAGGATCCGGCGGATGCCGCCGCGCGCCTCGTCCTTGTCGCGGAAGCTCCAGCGCACGAAGCGGTGCGGGCCGGGCGCGTCCTTGATCCCACCGAAGCGGAGATAGAGCCCGGCGAGCAGGCCGCGCGGCGCGCGCACGTTGACGAAGAGATCGGCGACCAGGAGGGTCTTGCTCTCGGGGTGGAACAGCGCGGTCTCGTGCAGCGCGTTGCCCTGCACCCGCCCGGGCAGCACGTCCTCGCCCCACATCAGCGGCGGCACGTTGGTGAGGTAGCCGTCGAAGTGGAGGTCGCGGCGCTTCGGCGCGAGTTCGGCGGGGCCGTAGAG
>QKGW01000099.1 GCA_003250275.1 Alphaproteobacteria bacterium | reverse complement strand
ATCTTCGCCGAGATCATCCCGATCGACAGGCCGAGGTTGCCGGTCGAGCCGACCGCCACGGCGTAGCGCGCGAAGAACGCCCGCGCCGCGTCGTCGCCGAGGACGCGATAGTCCGACTCCTCGGTAATCAGCCCCTCGGCGAGCGCCAGGTCCTCGGCGCGCTTGAGTACCTCGTAGATGCCGCCGCGCGCCTTGATCGAGCCGGAGACCGGCAGGTGGCTGTCCATCTTCATCAGCAGCCGCCCGGCGGGAGCGTAGCCCCAGCGGCGCTGCAACGCGGCGGAGAACTCGGGCAGCTCGGAAATCCCGGATTCGATGATCCCGCCGGTCGCCTCCAACTCGGGGAAGAAGCGCGCCAGCAGCGGCGCGAAGCGGGCGAGACGGCGCTCCGCCGCCTCGGCGTCGGCGAGGCCGAGCCCGACGTCGGCGAGCGCCTCGGCTGCGGGCGCGACCGCCGGGTTGAACCACGCGGTTTCACGCTGCGCGGCAAGCTCGGCGATCAGCGGAAACTCCGCAATCCAATCCGCGAGCGAGCGCCCGTGAATATTCGCGGAGGAACGAGAATGCATATTTATTGAACTCCTCAGGAAGGGGTGCGCGAACGTGCATGGGAAAACGGCAGCCGCACTTTACGCCTAAGCGTGGTCACTCTCTACCTGGAAGCCGTTGGCCGTTCGCGATGAGCCAATCCGCGAGTGACGGCCGCATGTGGCCATTGCGGCCGACGAAGGTAGGCGCAGCGCACAGAGCGTTGAGGACCGATTCTTGAGTCGCTTCGGCGGCGGCGCGGAATAGTACGTCGATGTGGTCCTCACCGATCTCTTCCGTGGCCGATATCGCGGGACCTTCGTGCGGGATGCGGCGGGCAGTAGAAAAGGCGATGGCGATGTCTCCACTGCCGTGGCCCCAGAACGAACCGAGCCAAGCAATCCCAGCGCCACCCCGCTGCGCGACACGGCGAAGCTGGCGCGTGGCAAGAGGTGCGTCGGTCGCGAGAACGACGATGATCGAGCCGCGCTCGGGTACGCGGGTGAGGTCGTCGGGTGAGGGGCGTCGGCCGTCGGGCAGCAAGAGGTCCCCGGGAGCACCGAAGTTGGCGAGCACCAAGGAGCCAAGGGTAAATGCGGCTTCGCCGATCTCGACTCGCCGCGATGCTGTGCCGATTCCCCCCTTGAAGCCGAAACAACTCATCCCTGTGCCCGCGCCGACCGCGCCTTGCTCCGGAGCCATGCAACCTTCCGGGCTGCGCGCGGCATTGAGTGCCGCCACAGCGTCGGCTTCCGTTAGCGCCATCGCTTGAATGTCATTAAGAAAGCCGTCGTTGCACTCACACACCAGCGGATTCACCGTGGAAGTTTCGCGGCCGATGTCCGGGTTGGCCGAAACGGCATCGCGCGTTAGCGCGATTAGGCCGACACCAATGGAAAAGGTGTTGGTGAGTAAGATCGGCGTCTCGATGGTGCCGAGCTCCTCCACTTGGATGAGTCCGGCGCTCTTGCCGAAGCCGTTGAGCACTGAAATAGCGGCCGGGACCTTTTCGCGGAAGAGATTACCCGCGTGCGGCAAGATCGCGGTGAAACCGGTGGCGAGGTTGCTCTCGTGGCGTGTGACGTGCCCAACTCGCACACCTGTAACGTCGGTGATCGCGTTGTCGGGGCCGGTTGCAGATTGCCCAGGAAGCAGGCCGAAGTCGCGTGCGAGGAAGTTGGACATTTTCACGTTTCAAAATTGCGGGTGGTTTTATTGCGGCCATCGCCGCGGGTTCTGAGCGTGACTATAAACGCGCTGTCGCATTTGACGCCAAACTCGCTTGGCGACACACAGCCTCCCTGCCACGCTGCGGCATATACAATGCATTCTGACCGAAGCCAATGGTCGCCTGTACGGCCGTGGTGCTTGCGACGCCAAAGGGGCGATAACGGCGATGATCACAGTTTTGTCGAGATGGCGCCGTTGATTGATTTGTCGTCGTCGGCTAGCCGACCGGTAACGCACCGGCGATCGCACACAAGGGCGGTCTGAGCCCGATCGTGCGGGTCTCGGGGCTGGGCGTATGTCCAGCCCGCAGACTGCGGAAATGAAACAGACCTTCGTCGCCAAACAAATAACGCCTTAGCCACACACGCGACGGGCGCGTTATTTGTTGCCGGAGTGGGGTGGGGGACCCGGCTTCGGCGGCGCGGGTCCCCTTTTTCGTTACTGCGCCGCGAGGCGGATGATGGCGAACGAGCCGTCGGCCTGCTTTTCCACGGTGAAGGCGATCTTGGCGCCGGGCCTGGCGGGGGTGAGGTCGACGCCGGGGGCGACCGCGAACGGCATGGTCATGCCCGGCCACTGCAGGCTGGCGATCGGGCCGTGGACGATGACGACGCTGCGTTTCGTCGCGTCGACCGACTTCACCGTGCCCGAGCCCTCGCCCGAGACGGTGGCGTGGCTCATCGCCTTCATGTCGTGGGCGGGTTCGGCGGCGAGCGCCGGAGTGGCGGCGAACGCGAGGACCGCGGCAAGTGCGAGGTTACGAAGCATGGGGCAGGCTCTCCTGTTGAT
>QKGW01000561.1 GCA_003250275.1 Alphaproteobacteria bacterium | reverse complement strand
GATCACCGAGCATCAGAACTCGTTCAACGAAATCGCGCTCGCCGCGCCCATCTACGACCGCCATGGGCGGCCGGTCGCGGCGGTGCAATGCGCCACCTCTAGCCTCAAGATGAGCGAAGCGCGGATGCGCGCGGAAATCGCGCCGCGCGTTACCGAGGTGGCGAATTCCATTCAATTGCCGATGGGAAAGTGATCAGCCTTCAAGTTATGAGCGAGGCGCCCAATCGCCCCACGTAGCCAAAAACAGAAAGACCCGCCGTTGGAGGCGGGTCTTTTTGTTTTGGTTGGGGGGCGCGCAACCACCTCAAACTGATCTTCGAAACAGCGGCCTAACGATTTCTCGTCGGAGGGTTCTTCCCCAGCGCCTTCCTCGCGATCGTCGACCGGGCGATCGAAAGCATCGCGCGCCTGACCCGCAACAAGGGCGGCGACAACATTCTCGGGCGGACGGTGACCAGCTCGACCGACCGCGCCGCATTCAACACACCGTGGCAGTTCGGCGTTTCCTGCCACCTGCGCAACATGGTCGCGCAGTCGTTCGCGCGTCGGCCGCCCCCTGAGAAAACCGAAGCGCTTCTATCTGGACAGTGTTCACGAGGAGGAACCGAAATGCTGACGAACAACGTCGCGGCGCTCCTCCTCTGCTCCGATCAGGCCAGCTTCATCACCGGCGCGTATCTACCGGTGTGCGGCGGCGTGCCGATGGTCTGATCCGGTCCCGCACGGCCTTCCGGTATCCACTTCCATACGGGGCAACTCTCAGACCTTCTCGATCAGAACTTCCCAAACATCGCCCGTGCGGGTCTGGCTGAGCACCTTGTGTCCTTCCGACGCGATCGAGGGCGGGACGTTGCGGATAGGTTCACCATCTCCGAGAATGACTTTGAGGGTCTCCCCCGCCCGGATGGTTTCCAGATCAAACTTGACCTTCACGAAATTGAGGGGGCAGGCAACGGTACTGTAGTCACGCTCCAAAGCCGCGACAGGCACGGCGAACGCCACCGCTCCGCTCTCGCCGGGGAAACGGAGCGAGGCGTCCATATTGTCGTAAAGTTCCTCCACCACGCGTAGCAGCGCGACCAGATCGCCGTGGTGCTCCCCCAGGGGAGCACCCTTTTGCGCCGCCACCACCGCCGCGCGGAAGCGCTCGGGGATCAGTCCGGCGGAAATGAAGTGCTTGGTGAAATAGGCGAACACCTCGCCATCGTCGGCGGGCTCGACCCCCCGGGAGATCAAGAGCGCGCGGGCGCAGCGCAGCGCCAGTTCCCGCAGGGTTTCCTGCTCCGGCGGGAGGGCGACCAACGCGCGGGCGCCCTTGAGATCCACGTCGATGAGATCGAACAGGCCTGCCGAGCATTCGCCGCTCCCACGCCCGACGAACGAGAACACCTCGTCGTCGCCCCAGTCGTAATAATAGTTCTTGTCGTCCTCAAAGGCGGGCACGTCGGCGAAGCGCGCCACTGCGGCCCGGATATCGTCTGCGCCCGCACCGTCCACGTAGTCGGCGAACGAGGCGTAGGCACCGCGCTTGGCCAGCCAGGTGCGCGCCACGTCGACGACGAACTTCGGCAGATCGCGTGCGGGAACGCGCGCGAAGCTCCGCGCCAGACGCGCCCTGCCCGCCCCGATCTCCGCCCCCGCCACCACCATGTAGGCGGGATAAAGGCGTTGCCCCTTGCGCCCCGCGCCCCCGAACAGGCCGAGATCGGCAAGCATATGCTGACCGCAGGTGTTGGGGCAGCCGGAAACGTTGAGGCGGAAACCGGGAATTTCGTCGAGCCCCAGGCCGGATTTGGCGAGCGCGCCGGTGATCGCGGCGAGCGCGCCCTTGGGACGGCACATGCCGAGCTTGCAGGTGTCCGCGCCGGTGCAGGCGATCGCGTCGGCGAGCGTGCGCGGCCGAGACGCCAACGGATCGAACCCGCGCACCAGGGCCCAGAGATCGGGCAGCAGACTCTCGGGGATGTTCCGCAGCCGCAAATTCTGGCCGAAGGTCGCGCGCACGGTGTGCGGGCCCAGAGATTCGAGAAACCCGGCAAGACGAACCATGTCGGCGTTGCCGAGGTTGCCGAGGGAAGCGGGCAACACCACCGAAACCAGCCCAGGCTGCGGCTGGGGTTGGACGTATCTCCGCCGCCACAGACCGAAGGCTTCGGCATCGTCGGGATCGCAGGCGGCGGCGACCGCCGGACGGGCGCTCTCCGGAAAAGTCTTCGCCACCAGCGGCGGCGGATTCCCGGCGGCGAGGGCGGCGCGCTCGGCCTCGTAGAGGGCACGAAACGCCTCCGCGCCGATCTTGCGCCAGAGGAAGCGCAGGCGCGCGGCATTGCGGTTCTTGCGGTTGCCGTTCTTGTCGAACAGACGCTTGACCGCCGCGGCAACGAGGTAGACGTCGGTTTCGGGGACGAACTCGTGCAGCAGGTGGCCGACCTCCGGCTTGGTGCCGAGCCCGCCGGCGACGAACACCCGGAATCCCCGCACGCCATTCTCGATGCGCGCAACGAAACCGAGATCGTTGAACTCGGCATAGGCGGTGTCGGCATCCGAGTTGGAAAAAGCGATCTTGAGCTTGCGCGGCAGGTTCCAGGAATCGCCCTCGGCGATCAGGCGGTCGGTGAGCGCGAAGGCGTGACCCGAGGGATCGAAAACCTCGTCGGCTTCCACCCCGGCGCCGGGTGAGATCATGATGTTACGCACCGTATTGCCGCCGCCGCCACGCGTGGAAAGTCCGGCTGCAAGGAGGTCTCGCATCGCCGGGACCACGCTTTCGAGGTCGAGGTCGTGAATCTGAAACTCCTGCCGGGTGGTGACGTGGATCGAGGGTGAACGGTAGCGTTCGGAGATCTCGCCGATGGCGCGGAGCTGCGCGGGCGTGACCGCGCCGCCGGTGGCGCGGATGCGCACCATGTAGGTGTCGTCGCGGCGCTGCTCGTAGCAGCCGAACGGCACCCGCCGCGCCTTGAACGACGCCGCGTCCAGCTCGCCCGCGCGGAAGCGCTCCACGTGACTTTCGAGTTCCGCCAATTCGGCGGCGAGGTTGTCGGGTATCTGGTAGAACATCGCATTCACTCCTCGGCGGCGTGGAGCTCTTCCTCCCCCGCCGTCCCGTCGACTCTGAAAGATTTGATCACCGGTTCCGCCGCCTCCAGCGAAACGATGACGTAGCTGAGACCTGGATCGGCGGCGAGACGCAGGTCCTCCGCCGACATCCGCGCCGGACTTTCCGGGTGGCTGTGGTAGACCGCACGCAAGACGAAGCCCTCGGAGCGCAACGCCCGCACCGCCGCGAATTGCTCGGCAGGAAGCAGACTGTAGTGCTCGGGCGACGCGTCGGCATTGGTGAGGCGGATCACCCGGCCGACCACGCCGCCCTTCTCGCCGAGATAGCCGCAGGCTTCGTTGGGCAAGTCGGCGCGGGCGTGGGCGATCATCTCGGCGAGCGCCGCACGGGAAACCGTCAAGCTCATGCGCGCACCCCCTCGAGATCGCAGACTTCCGGTGCGGCGTCCTCGGGCGTCAGGATGGTCGGGCGCGCCCCGCACACCGGGCAGGCGGCGTTACGCTTCAGCGGCACCTTGCGGAAATTCATGTCGAGCGCATCGAAGGTAAGCAGCGCGTCGGCGAGCGGCGTGCCGGCACCGGTGAAGAACTTCAGCGCCTCGGCGGCCTGGATGGTGCCGAGCATTCCCGCGATCGCGCCCAGCACCCCGGCCTGCGAGCATGTCGGCGCGGTTCCGGGCGGCGGTGGCGCGCCGAAGACGCAGCGATAGCAGGCGGACTTCCCCGGCAGCACCGTCATCGTCTGGCCTCGGAAGCGCAGGATGCCGCCGTGGGAGAACGGCTTGCCGGCGATCACGCAGGCGTCGTTGATCAGGAACTTGGCACCGAAGCTGTCGGTGCCGTCGATGACGAAGTCGTAATCGGCGATGGTGTCGAGGATATTGTCGGCGGTAAGGAATTCATGGTGCTGCCGCACCGTCACATCCGGGTTGAGGAGCGCGATCTTCTCCGCCGCCGAGCGGACCTTCGGCTTGCCGACGTCGGGGGTGAAGTGGATCACCTGGCGCTGGAGGTTGGAAAGATCCACCGCATCGGCGTCGGCAATGCCGAGGGTGCCGACCCCGGCGGCGGCGAGATAAAGCGCGACAGGAGCGCCGAGCCCGCCGGCGCCGACCACCAGCACCCGGCCATTCCAGAGCCGCTGCTGTCCGGCGATGCCCACGTCCCTCAGAAGAATGTGTCGGCTGTAGCGCTCCAGCCGCTCGTCGGTGAAATCGATCATGCTGCACCCCCCAAGCGCACGGCCGCGACCGCCGCGAGCCCACGTTCGAGATCGGCGATCAGATCGGGGCCGTCCTCGATGCCCGTCGAAAGACGCAGAGTGGCGTCGGAGACTCCCATCGCCAGCCGCTCCTCGGGCCCGTAGTCGCAGAAGATCGTGCTCGCCGGATGAATGATCAGCGTCTTGTTGTCGTGGACGTTGGTGGCGCGGCGGATCAGCGTCAGCGCATCCATGAACGCGAACGCCTCCGCCTTGCCGCCGAGGTCGAACGTCAGAATGCCGCCGGTGCCGCGCGGGAACTGTGCCCGTGCAAGCGCGTGGAACGCCGAGCTTGCGAGTCCGGGATAGTTGACCCTCAGCACCTCCGGGCGGCCTTCGAGCCAGTTGGCGAGGCTACGCGCGTTGGCGCAGCTCGCACCGACACGCAGCGCCAGGGTTTCGAGACCGAGGGTCTGAAGGAACGCGGCATGGGGGGCGAGACAGGCGCCGAGGTTGCGATAGACCTCGCGCCGCAATGCGAACAGCAGCGCATGGGGACCGAAGCGCCGCGCCGATTCGGCAAGGCGCGGCGATCTGCTCCAGTCGAAGCTGCCGTAATCGAGGATCACGCCGCCGATCGAAGTGGCGCCGCCCGACATGTATTTGGTCGAGGAGATCACCTCGACGTCGATGCCGAACGTCTTGGCGTCGAAAAGGTAGGGCGTCGTGGCGGTGCCGTCGGCCACCACCGGCACGCCGCGCGCGTGGGCGGCCGAAGCGATGGCGCGGGCGTCGGCCACCTCCATCTGTGGATTGGTGATGGTTTCGAAGAACACCGCGCACGTGCGCCCGTCGATCGCCGCGGCCACCGCCTCCGGTGCGGTGAAGTCGGCGAACCGCACCTCGAGCCCCCAGGGCGCGAGCGTCTGCGCGAACAGCGAGGCGGTGTTGCCGAACACGTGACGGGTGGTGACGACGTTCGCACCGCTCTCCCCCAGCGCCAGAACGACGTTGGCGATCGCCGCCATGCCCGAAGCCACCGCGAGCGCGCCGCGCGCTCCGGCCAGGGCCGCGACCCGCTCCTCGAACGCCTGTACCGTGGGGTTGGATACCCGCGAATAGGCGTGCGCCGCCAGCCGTCCCTCGAACGCCGCCTGCATGTCGGCGGCGGAGGCAAAGGCGAAAGCGGCGTTGTCGTAGACCGGCGGCCGCAACGTCCCCTCCTGCCCGGCCCGGCCTGGCACGGGCCCGTGCACCGCGAGGGTGGCGAACCCGCGGCTCACGGCCGCCCTCCTCCGAGAAAGAACAGGTATTCCACGACGTCGCCGTCCGCGAGCACGGTTTCCGCGAAGGCTCCGGGCGCGACGAACGCTCCGTTGCGCTGCACCGCGACCGGCGCGTCGGCGCCGACGCCGCGGTCGTCGAGAAGCTCCGCGATCGTTTGCTCCGGTGTGAACGGAGCGATCTCTCCATTGACGGTAATGCTCATCGCCTCCCCCTGACTGGCTCATGTTCCACACGAGCTATACGATACCCCCATCCCGATTCCCACAATTTTTTTGTTGTTAGACGATTTTTTACATGAATCTCGCAAAATTCCGCGAAAGGACAGCAGCTCCACCACAAGCGCGGCCGCCATTTTCGCACGAATGATAGACTTGATATCAATGTGTTATGCGCAATGCTCTTATTTCACGTAATTTATTTGTTTATTAAATAATTTGACATGGCATTTTGCCGCACCTAGCGTTTTTGGCTGTCGGCGCTGGTTCGCCGTCCATTGCCACAAGGGGGAAGACGCATGAGACTGAAACAGCTTTTCGCGGGATTGGCACTCGGCAGCCTGCTCGCTGCGGCGGCTCCCGCACACGCCGAGGGAACGATCCGCATCGCCGAGCAATACGGCCTCGGCTACCTGCCGCTCCACGTCATCCGCCAGCATGGATTGATCGAAAAGCATGGCAAGGCCGAGGGAATCGATATCTCGGTCGAGTGGGTCAAGCTTTCGGGCGGGGCGGCGATGAACGACGCGCTGCTTTCCGGCAGCATCGACCTCGGGTCCGCCGGCGTGGGCCCGCTGCTGACGATCTGGGACCGCACTCACGGCAACGCCAACGTCAAGGCGATCGCGGCGCTCAACACCATGCCGCTGTTCCTCACCACCACCAACCCGGCGGTGAAGACGATCAAGGACTTCACCGACAAGGACAAGATCGCCCTGCCCGCACCCAAGGTGGGCATCCAGGCGCGGATCCTTCAGATGGCTGCAGAGCAAGCGTTCGGCGAGAACAAGTACGACATCCTCGACAAGCACACCGTCGCGCTGCCGCACCCCGACGCCACCGCGGCGCTACTCGCGGGGAGCACCGACATCACCGCCAACCTCGGCAGTCCGCCGTTCCAGTACCAGCAACTTCAGGATCCGAAGATCCACAAGGTCCTGAGTTCCTACGACGTCTTCGGCGGGCCGCACACCTTCAACCTGATCTGGACGCGCGAGGCCTACCGCAAGGACAGCCCGAAGACCTACAAGGCGTTCCTCGCCGCACTCCGGGAAGCCATGGACCTGATCAGCGCGGACCCCAAGGCGGCGGCGGACATCTATCAGGCGCAGAACAAGGGCAGCCTGGATCGCGCCCTGCTCGATCGCCTGCTCGCCGACCCGGAGATCAAGTTCACCACCCAACCGCGCGGGCTGGAGAAGTTCGGAGCGTTCATGTTCAAGGTCGGAGCCATCAAGCATCCGGTGACCTCGTGGAAGGACGTTTTCTTCGAGGACGTCTACGCCGGAGGCGGCAATTGAGCGGCGGCACGAACCCCCTTCTGCTCGCGGACGGCGTAACCCTGCGTTACGCCGCCCGCGACCACGTCATCACCGCCACCGAGCGCGTGGGCTTCTCGGTGCGCGCGGGCGAGCGCTTCGTCCTTCTCGGCCCCTCGGGATGCGGCAAATCGTCGCTTCTCAAGGCGGTGGGCGGTTTTCTCAAGCCCGAGGCGGGCGAGGTGCGGCTGCGCGGCAAAGCGGTGACCGGACCCGGACCGGACCGGATGATGGTGTTCCAGGAATTCGACCAGTTGCTGCCGTGGAAAACGGTGCGACAGAACGTGACTTTTCCCCTGCTCGCCAGCCGCCGCGTCGATCGCGCCACGGCGGAACTCCGGTCGGAGGAGGCGATCGCCCGCGTCGGCCTCGCAAAATTCGCCGATGTCCATCCGCACATGCTCTCGGGCGGCATGAAGCAGCGCGTCGCGATCGCCCGCGCGCTCGCCATGGAACCCGACATTCTCCTGATGGACGAACCCTTCGCTGCGCTCGACGCCCTCACCCGCCAGCAAATGCAGGACGACCTCCTGCGACTGTGGGAAGACATCCGCTTCACCATGCTGTTCGTCACCCATTCGATCGAGGAAGCGCTGATCGTCGGCAGCCGCATCCTCGTGCTCTCGCCCCATCCCGGACGGGTCAGGGCCGAGATCGACTGCCGCGAGTTCGGCCGCGCCGCGATCGGCAGCCGCGTGTTCCAGGACACCGCCTCGCGCATCCACGACATGCTCTTCGCCACGCGCGAGGCCGCGCAAGGAGATTTCCAGATATGAGCGAGATCGCCGAAACCGCCGCCGATACGGTGGCGCGGCCACTGCCACTCGCCGCCCGCCTCGCGCGCAACACCCCGTTGCGCCGGGTGCTGGTGCTCGCCTGCGTCGCCCTGGCATGGGAGATCGCCGCACGTTGGCAAAACAATCCGCTAATGTTCCCCACCTTCGCCGCCACCACCGCGGCACTGTGGGAAGGCGTGACGCGCGACAACCTGCTCGGCATGGCGTGGGTTTCCCTTGCCACGCTGCTCAAGGGCTATGCCGTCGCGGTGGCGCTGGCGATGTTCGCCACCGCCTTCGCGGTCTCCACCCGCATCGGTAACGATATCCTCGCCACGCTCACCGCAATGTTCAACCCGCTACCCGCGATCGCGCTGCTGCCGCTCGCGATGCTGTGGTTCGGCCTCGGCGAGGTCAGCCTCATGTTCGTGCTGGTCCACGCGGTGCTGTGGCCGCTTGCGCTCAACACCCACGCCGGTTTCACCGCGGTATCCGAAACTCTGCGGATGACCGGCCGGAATTACGGCCTCCGAGGCCTGCGCTACGTCTGGCTGATCCTGATCCCCGCCGCGTTTCCCGCGATCCTGAGCGGCCTCAAGGTCGGCTGGGCGTTCGCTTGGCGCACCCTGATCGCGGCCGAACTGGTGTTCGGGGTGTCGTCGGGCAAGGGCGGGCTCGGGTGGTTCATCTTCCAGAACCGCAACGAGCTTTACATCGACAAGGTCTTCGCCGGGCTGATCGCGGTGATCGTCATCGGCCTCCTCGTCGAGGCGGTGGTGTTCCGCGCCATCGCCGACCGCACCGTGCGCCGCTGGGGCATGGTCCGCTAACCCTTCATTCGGAGTTTCATCGTGTCCTTCGATGCCAATCTCGCCACCGAGCGGCCGACCTTCGTCACTCACCTCGAGTGCGCCTATACCGGCAAGGCCTATCCCGCCGATACCGTTCACAATCTTTCGGAAGCGGGCAAGCCGCTGCTGGTGCGCTACGACCTCGACGGCGTTCGCCGGACCCTCACCAAGGACGCCCTGTCGGCGCGCCCCTCCGGTTTGTGGCGTTACCGCGAGTTGCTGCCGGTACGGCGCACGGCGAACATCGTCAGCCTCGGCGAGGTGGAAACGCCGCTGGTGAGCCTGCCGGCGCTGGCGAAGCGCCTCGGGGCGGCTCCGGCGCTGGTGAAGGACGAAGGCCGGCTGCCGACCGGCTCGTTCAAGGCGCGCGGGCTCGCCCTCGCGGTGGCGATGGCGAAGGAGCTCGGGATTTCCCGCGTCGCCATGCCCACCAACGGCAATGCGGGTGCGGCCCTAGCCGCCTACGCCAGCCGCGCGGGCATCCGCTCGACGATCTTCTGCCCCGCCGATACGCCGGAAGTGAACGTCTCCGAAATCGAACTCCAGGGCGCCACCGTCTATCGCGTCAACGGCCTGATCGACGATTGCGGCAAGATCGTCGGCGCAGGCAAGACGGAGGCCGGATGGTTCGACGTCTCGACGCTCAAGGAGCCCTATCGCATCGAGGGCAAGAAGACTATGGGCCTGGAGCTCGCGGAACAGCTCGGCTGGAAGCTTCCCGACGTCATCTTCTACCCCACCGGCGGCGGCACCGGCCTGATCGGCATGTGGAAAGCGTTCGCCGAACTCCGCGAAATCGGCTTCATCACCGGCAAACTGCCCCGGATGGTAGCGGTCCAGGCGAGCGGCTGCGCGCCGATGGTCGAGGCTTGGAAGACCGGTGTCGAACACGCGCCGCGCTGGGAAAACGCCCACACCTTCGCCGCCGGAATCCGCGTGCCGCAAGCTGTTGGCGACTTTTTGATCCTGCGCGCGGTGCGGGAAAGCGGCGGCTTCGCGATCGCGGTGGACGACGACGCGATCCGCGCCGCCCTCGACCGCACCGCGAAGGACGACGGCCTGCTGCTCTGCCCGGAAGGCGCGGCGACGGTCGCGGCCTACGAGCAGGCACTCGCCGACGGGCTGGTCTCCGCCGCCGAGCGGGTGGTGCTGTTCAACTGCGCGAGCGGCCTCAAGTATCCGCTGCCGCCGGTGACGCGCAGCCTCGACCGCCTCGCCCCCATCGACTACGCCAGCCTGTGAGGGGACGATGCACGAACCGGCCGCCACCACCACCTTCGCCCTCGACCGCGTCACCGCCGCCGTCACCGAAATCTTCGTCCGCGCGGGCAGCTCTCCCGGAGAGGCGGGCATCGTCGCCCGCAACCTCGTCGACGCGGAAGCCACCGGCCACGCCAGCCATGGCCTCTGCCAGGTGCCGATCTACCTCAACAGCCTTGCGCTCGACCACCTCCAGCCCGACCGCCACGCCCGCATCCTGCGCGACGAACCGCCGTTCCTGGTGGTGGACGGCGACTTCGGCTACGGCCAAGTGATCGCCCGCGAGGCCGCCGACCTTGCGATCGCGCGTGCGAAGACGAAGGGCGCGACGATCCTCGCGATCCGCAACGCCCACCACATCGGCCGCGTCGGCAGCTACGGCGAACAGGCGATCCGCGCCGGGCTGGCGGCGGTATTCTTCGTCAACGTCGTGAGCCGGCCGCAACAGGCGCCGTTCGGCGGCATCCGTCCGCGCCTCGGCACCAATCCAATCTGCGTCGCCCTGCCGGCCACCCCCGCACATCCGCCTCTGCTGCTCGATTTCGCCACCAGCGCGGTCGCCGCCAACAAATGCCGGGTGGCGATGAACCGCGGAGAGGAGATGGACGACGGCCAACTGATCGGCCCACGGGGCGAAGCGACCCGCGCCCCCTCGGTGATGTTCTCGGAGCCCACCGGCGCGATCCTCCCGTTCGGAGGGCATAAGGGCTCGGGCCTCGCGCTCGTCTGCGAGATCCTCGGCGGCGTGATCGCGGCGGGATTACCGTCGCTGCCCGCCAATCTCCGCCCGGGACGGATCGTCAACAACGTCCTCGCCTTCGTCTTCGATCCGGCCCGGATCGCCGACGGCGACTGGACGGGCCTCGCCGACGAGGTCTACGGCTACGTCGCCGGCACGCCGCCCGCACATGGTGTCGAACGGGTGCTGCTGCCCGGCGACCCGGAACGCGGAAACCGCCTGCACGCCGCCCGTACCGGCCTCAAGATCGCCCCGGAAACGCTGTCCGCGCTGCGCACCGCCGCGACCGGCCAGGGATTCGACCTCGATACGCTTCTGGCGGACTAGAGAGAACGATGCCATGAGGCCGCCTGCCTTTGTCACGGCCGCGCAAAGTGGCGGTGTTGATGAGCGGAGGCGTCGATTCCAGCGCCACCGCCCGGCTTTTGCTGAACCGGGGCTGGGATGCGTTCGGGGTCACGATGCGCATCCCACAGTCCTGCGGCAACACCCGTCCCTGCTGCGGCTTCGAGGCGGCGGCAGTATGTCGCGACCTCAGCATCGCCCACTATTTCCTCGACACCGCCGAAGCCTTTACCCGGCGCATAATCGAACCCTTCCGCGCCGCCTACGCCCACGGTCGCACGCCCAACCCGTGCGTCGCCTGCAATTCGGCATTGAAGTTCGACATGGTGATGGACGCGGCCCTGGAGGCGTTCGGGGTGGACACCGTCGCCAGCAGCGTCTTTGTCGACCATGACTGATGTTCCTCCCGAGCCGTGCCCCGGCGATTCCTCGCCGGTTTTTTTTCGTCGGCTCTTCAGAGGTAAGCGGTGGCCGAGACGATATCGCCGGTCCAGGAGTAGATCCCGAGCAACGGCGCATCGAGGGCGCGCATCGCGTGCGGCACGTCCGACGGGTGGAGGATAAAATCCCCTGCCCGGCACGAGCGCGTCACGCCGTCGAGCGTCCATTCGGAAGCTCCCGCCACCACCGCGTAGAGTTCCACCGCCGGATGGCGATGCGGCGGATAAAAGGTACTCCGGGTGATGACGGTAAGGCCGAAGCCGACGACATCCGAACGGATCGGCGCCGCAGGCCCCACCAGTTCGGCCCACGCCATGCGGTTTTCCAGGCCCGGCGCGTCGGGCCTCGGAGTGTAGGAATAGCGCCACGGCAGCCATGCCGCCAGCGGCAGCAACTCTACCGCCCATGCTCCGCCCGCCGCCCGCGCCGCCTCCGGCACTTCCGCCAGCAGCGGATGCGCGGACTCCGTCAGCGGCGCCGCGAGCGGCGCACCGGGCGCGGGCAACGCCGCCAGCACCCGCGCGCTTTCCGCCGCCGCCGCATCCGCCCCGGCCTTGACGAAGCTCGCGCGCATCAGCGCCAGCAGGCGGTCGAGGGGGCTTTCCACCGTCACGGCAGCTCCGAATGCAGCACCGCGTAGGTGTGGCCGATGCGCGTGCCCCGTTGGTGGAGCGCCAGGGCGGCGTCGGCATCGAGCGCGCGGGAGGCCAGTTCCGCCTCGATTTCGAGAGCACGGGGCGCGGCCGCCTCGGGCTCAAGATCGGCAAACGCCGCCTCCAGATCCTCGATGCGGTAGAAGTGGAACGGTCCCATGCCGCGGCGCTGCCATTCGGCATGGCCGTTGAGCATTTCCACCGCCTCGGCCTGGATTTTCCAGCCATAGGTGAGGAACGACGGCCGGTAGCCCGCCAGCGCCGCCATGTCGAGGAAGCTCTGCAGCGGCACCCGCGCGCCGAGCATCGACAGCATCACCCCGCCCGGAACCAGATACTCGCGCGCCTGCACCAGCGCGAGGTAGTGGAGGGTGAGCAGCGCCGCCTGCACCGGGGCGGGCACATCTTCCGGCCGCGGCCCGAAGAAGCTCGAACTCGCCCGCTCCCCCGCCAGGGCGACGCTGGCGTTGGTCGGTACGTTGGGGAGATTTTCGTAGATCACGTCGAAGCGCGGCGCGACCCCGGCGAGCGGCGACAGGAGGTCGCCGGTGCCGGAGAGCAAGCGGATGCCCTCGGGCGCATTGAGATTGCGGAGAATGTTGTCGCGCGCCGAAGCGACGATCTCGTCGTGGACGTCGGTGACGCCCACCACCTCGGGCGCGAACACCTCGATCGCGCCGAGCGCGTCGAGGCCGGTGCCGGTGCCGATCGCGCAGAAGCCCCGGGTCTCGCCGCGCCGCTGCTTCACCAGCTTGAACGCGGGCAGCGCGACGCTCGCCACCCAGTCGGCGGCAAGATCGTCGAGATAGGGCGGAAAGCTTTTGGGCGTCACTTCGATGGCGAGGTCGTCGCGCACCCGCTCGGGGCGCGCGACGCCGAGGTAGCGGGCGGCGTCGATGGAAACGGTACGGGACATGGGCTTCTCCGGAAGAGTATCAGCGGCGGTGGTCGACGCGGCGGGAGAGCCATTCGCCGCCGAACTGTACGGTGGTGACCAGGGCGACGAGGATGACGATGATCTGGAACAGCACCTCGGTCTCGTAGCGCTCGTAACCGTAGCGGATCGCGAGGTCGCCGAGGCCGCCCGCGCCCACCGCCCCGGCCATCGCCGAAGAGTTGATCATCGCGATCACGCACACCGTCATGCCGCCGACGATGCCGGGCAGCGCCTCGGGCAGCATCACGTGGCGGACGATGTGCCAGCGGCGGAACCCCATCGCATGGGCCGCCTCGATCAGGCCGTGATCGACCTCGTTGAGGCTGACCTGGGCGATGCGGGTGTAGAAGGCGATCAGATGGATGCTCAAGGGCACGATCGCCGCCCAGGTGCCGAGGGTGGTGCCGACGATCAGGCGGGTGAAGGGCAGCAGCGCCACCAGCAGAATGATGAAGGGGATGGCGCGGAACACGTTCACCACCACCGACACCGCCTTGTTGAACCTGGGCCGCGGGTAAAGCCCGCCGGGCGCGGTGGCGACCAGGGTGACGGCGAGAACCAGGCCGATGAAGATCGAGATCGCCACCGAGATCGAGACCATCGTCAGGGTTTCGGAAAACGCGCGGAGGTAGCGGTCAAACATCGTGGGCGACATAGCCGAGCACCTTCAGGGAATCGGGGGAAAATCGCGCGCCGACGGCGGAGCGCATCGCCGCCACCGGCACCGAGACGATCAGGTCGCCCTGGGCGTGGCCCTGGATCCGGTCGACGCCACCGTGCAGAAGCTTGGCATCCGGCGCCAACGCCAGCAGATTGGCGAGAGAGACGCCGTCCGGATGGCTCTCGCCGGTGAACCGCAGCGCCAGCACCGCATGGCCGCCGTGGGGCGGCGGTTCGGGTTGCAGGCGGGCGGCGAGGTCGGCGGGCAGACCATGACGCAACGGCGACAGCAGCGCGCGGGTGGCGTTGCCTTTCGGGTCGCCGAACACCTTCCACACCGGCCCCTGCTCGACGATGTCGCCGCCGTCGAGGACCAGCACCTCGTCGCAGATCGCGCGGATCACCGCCATGTCGTGGGTGATCAGCACCACGGTGAGACCGAGCTTGGCGTTGATGTCGCGCAGGAGCGCGAGGATCGAGGCGGTGCTCTCCGGGTCGAGGGCGGAGGTCGCCTCGTCGCACAGCAGGATTTCCGGATCGTGGACCAGCGCGCGGGCGATGCCGACCCGCTGCTTCTGCCCACCCGAGAGTTTGGCCGGGTAGACGTCGGCCTTGTCGGAAAGCCCCACCAGGTCCAGCAGCGCCTCGACCCGGCGGCGGACCTCGGCGGCGGGAACCCCGGCGACCTTGAGCGGCAGGCCGATGTTTTCGCGCACCGTCTTCGCTGCCAGCAGGTTGAAGTGCTGAAAGATCATGCCGATGCGGCGGCGCAGCCGCATCAGGTCGGCCTCGGAGAGGCGGGCCACGTCGACGCCGTCCACCAGCACCCGGCCCTCGGTGGGGCGCTCCAGCATGTTGATGGCGCGCAGCAGCGTCGACTTGCCCGCGCCGGAGCGGCCGATGATGCCGAACACGCCGCCCCGGCGAATACCGAACGACACCCCGTTCAGCGCCCGCACCCCTCCGGCGTAAGTCTTGCCGACGCCGTCGAAGACGACGTGCGCCTCCGCCGGAGCGGCCTCGGGAATTTCATCGACGACCGCCGGAACGGCGGCGAATTCGCGGACCATCTCGACCTCCTCGCCGTTCGTCTCAGAACACCGGGATCAGCACGCCCTTGAGGTGCGTCTCGATGTAGTCCTTGACCTCGGGCGACTGGAACGACTTCACCAGCGGCTTCACCCACGGCGCGTCCTTGTCCTGCTCGCGCACGACGATGATGTTGACGTTGGGGTTACCCTCGAATTTCTCCTGGGCGATGCCGTCGCGCGCCGCGTTCAGCCCCACCTGCGACCCGAACGACGAGATCACCGCCGCCGCATCGACGTCCTGATAGGCGCGCGCCAGCACCACCGACTTCGCCTCGACGATTTCGATCTTGCGCGGATTGTCCTTGATGTCCTTGAGGCCGACGGTCTCGTTGTAGGTGTCGATCCCGTCGCGCAGGGTAATCAGCCCCGCGTCGCGCAAAATCACCAGGGCGCGGCTTTCGTTGCTCGGATCATCCGGCACGCCGACCTTGGCGCCCACGGGCAGGTCGTTCAGCGACTTGTATTTCTTGGAATAGAACGCGACCGGCGAGAGGTAGGTGTTGCCGACGATCGCGAGCTTGTAGCCGCGCTGCTTCACCTGATCGCGATAGAACGGCACGTGCTGGAACGAATTGGCCTGAATCTCGCCGGTGTTGAGGGCCTCGTTGGGGCTGAGCGTGCCCGCGAACACCACCGGCTCGATGGCGAGGCCGTAGCGCTCGCCGACCTTGGCCGCGACCGCCCACACATCCTCGCCGATGCCACCGCGGATGCCGACCTTGAGGTGCACCGGCTCGGCCGCGTGCGCCGCGCTCGCCGTCAGCAGTGCCGCCGCCGCGATGATTCGTCCAAAAATCTTCATCATGTTTCGTCTTCTCCATCCTCCGCCGACGATTTCGCGACGCCGGACGGGGCGGAGATTCCCGAACGCGCGCAGTCAGAACCCGATACACACGGAGCGACAACATCGCCCCAACGCGTCAAACCGCCTCATGACAACCTCCTCAAAGGGAACGGATGGTCATTCAGCCCGACACAGAATGGATAGTCAAGTGATTCATTTTGATTAACACTTTTTCGATGTTGTATATGTAGCTTATATTTTTCATAGTTATTTTCAATATGATACAAACCTTCCGACGCTTTAGATGGACAGCAACCGACCGCAATAGCGCCCGGAAATCAACACACGTTATGTAAATTTTTATCACCTACATCGAATCTATGTGTATTTTCCCGGCAGCAGTGTTATGGAAGGAAGCTCGTCGCCACCGCACGAGGCCAACCGATGCGTAACGCCACCGCTCTCCGCCCCCTTGCCACCGATCCGCTGCTCGACGCCCTCCGGGCGATCGTCGGCCCCGACCACGCCATGCGCGGCGAGGATGCGCCCGGCGCGCTGGTGGATATCCTCCAGCGCCACCCCGGCCGCGCCCGCGCGGTGGTACGCCCCGCGAACGCCGAGGAGGTCGCGGCGGTGGTGCGATTGCTGGCGGCGGAGCGGGTGCCGATCGTGCCCCAGGGCGGCCATACCGGCCTCGCGGGCGGCGGCACGCCGGACTCCAGCGGCGCGGCGGTGGTGCTGTCGCTCGCGCGCCTCAACCGCATCCGCGATCTCGACCGCGACAACGACACCGTCACCGTCGAGGCCGGGGTGATTCTCGACACCGTGCGCGAAGCGGCGCTGGCGGCAGACCGTTGGTTCCCCTTGAGCCTGCCCTCGGGTGGCAGTTGCACGGTGGGCGGCAACCTCGCCACCAACGCGGGCGGAACTCAGGTGGTGCGCTTCGGCAACACCCGGGCGCTCACCCTCGGCATCGAGGTGGTGACGGCGGAAGGCGAAATCTGGAACGGTCTGCGCGGACTGCGGAAGGACAACGCGGGCTACGACCTGCGCGATCTCTACATCGGCAGCGAGGGCACCCTCGGCATCGTCACCGCGGCGACGATCAAGCTCTTCCCCCTCCCCGCCGCGCATCAGACCGCGTTTCTCAAGGTCTCCGGCATCGCCACGGTGATCGCGCTCTTGCGGCACGCCCGTCAGGGTTTCGGCGCGGCGCTCACCGGGTTCGAGATCGTCTCGGCGGCGACTTGGCGACTGGTGGCGGCGAACGCCCCGGAATACCGGCTGCCGTTCGCGGCGGAAGCGGACGACGACCACTGGTACGTGCTGATCGAAACCGCCGACGAGGACAGCGAGGCCCACGGCCGCGAGCGCCTGGAAACCGTGATCGGCGCGGCACTCGAAGCCGAACTTGCCGACGATGCGGTGGTGGCCGAAAGCCTGGCGCAACGCGAGGCGTTCTGGGCGGTGCGCGAGCACGGCCTGGGCGAGGCGCAGAAGCGCGACGGCTGGAACGCCAAGCACGACGTCTCGCTGCCGATCTCGCGGATTCCGGATTTCATCGCCGAGACCGGCGCGGCATTGCAAACGGAATTCCCCGGTGTCCGGGTGCTGGTGCACGGCCACGCGGGCGACGGCAATCTCCACTATCACGTCGCCCGCCCGGAAGGTGTCGGCCCTGAATATTGGGAGACCCACGAACACGCGCTGCGCGCCCTGGTCTATCGCGCGGTGACGGCGCGCGGCGGCTCGATCTGCGCCGAGCACGGGGTCGGCCAACTCAAGGTCGATGCCCTGCCCGACTACAAGCCGCCTCTGGAACTGGCGCTGATGCGCCGGATCAAGACGGCGCTCGACCCGCACGGCATCCTCAACCCCGGCAAGGTGCTCGCACGATGATCCTCCCGGTTTCCGAATTCCGCCCGTCGGCGCGCGTCGCCCGGGTGCGCATCTCCCCCAACGCCGCCGCCAACGCCCGCGCCAAGGCGCTGCGCGACGCGGGGCGCGACATCATCAACCTCACCATCGGCGAGCCCGACTTCGACACGCCGCAGCACATCAAGGCGGCCGCCGCCGAGGCGCTTGCGCGCGGCGACACCAAGTATCCACCCACCGAGGGCACCCCGGCGCTGCGCCAAGCCGTGGCCGCCAAGACCTCGACCGCGACCGGCCTCGTCTACTCGCCCACACAGATTCTCATCGGCAACGGCGCGAAACAACTGATCGCCAACGCGTTTTCGGCGACCGTCGAGCCGGGCGACGAAGTGGCGATACCCGCGCCCTACTGGCCGTCGTTCCCGGATGCGGCGCTCTACACCGGCGCGCGGCCGGTGTTCGTCGCCACCGCCGAGGCGCGCGGTTTCCGACTCGACGCCGCCGGCCTCGACGCCGCTCTCGGACCGCGCACCCGCTGGCTGGTGCTCAACGCGCCCGCCAACCCCACCGGCGCGGACTATCCCGCCGACGACCTCGAAGCGATCGCCCGGGTGCTGCGCCGCCACCCCCAGGTGCTGGTGCTGCTCGACGAGGTCTACGAGCAGATCCGTTACGATGTGCCGCCACCGCACCTGCTCGCGATCGCCCCGGATCTGCGCGACCGCGTGCTGGTGGTGAACGCCGCCTCCAAGACCTACGCCATGACCGGCTGGCGGCTGGGCTACGCCGCCGGGCCGGAGCCGCTGATCCGCGCGATGACGGTGGTGCAGTCGCAGTTCACCGCCGGGGTCTCGACGGTGGCGCAAGCCGCCGGGCTCGCCGCCCTCACCGGGCCGCAGGACTTCGTCGCCGAGACGCGCGCGGCCTACGCCGAGCGCCGCAGGCTGGTGACCGAGGGGATCGCGGCGACCCCCGGCCTCACCCTCGCCGCGCCCGCCGGGGCGTTCTTCGCCTTTCCCGGATGCGCGGCGTTGATCGGCACGCAACGGCCCGACGGCGGCATCATCGCCAGCGACGCCGACTTCACCGAATATCTGCTGGAGGAGGCGGGCGTGGCCGCGATGCCGGGGGCGGCGTTCGGCCTGTCGCCGTATTTCCGCATCTCCTTCGCCACCGACGCCGCAACCGTGACCGAAGCCCTGCGCCGCATCGCCGCAGCGGTCGCGGACCTGCGCCCGGCCCCCGCGCTGGCGGTGGCAGGGGCATGACCGCGATGCTGCCCCCGGGCGCGCCGTTCGCACCCGACGAGTTGGTCGAGCTCGGCCGCATCCTCAGCCGCGCGACACCGCTGCAGCGCGCCTGGCTGGCGGGGTTCCTGAGCGGCCTCGACGCCGCCTCGGCCGAACGGACGGCCGAAGCGCCGCTCGCCGTGCCTGCCGCATCCGCAGCCGAGCCGCTCCTGGTTCTCTACGCCAGCGAATCCGGCAACGCCGAACGCCTCGCCGCAGAGATCGCCCGCGCCGCCCGCGGTCGCGGCTTCCGCCCGCGGGTCGTCGATTTCGCCGATCTCGACCTCGCCGAGCTGGCCGCGACCCGCCGCCTCGTCGTCGTGGCCAGCACCTGGGGCGAGGGCGACCCGCCCGCCCGCGCCGTCCCGGCGTTTCAGGACCTGATGTCCGACGCCGCGCCGCGCCTCGACGGCGTTGCCTACGGCGTACTCGCCCTCGGCGACCGCGCCTACGTCAACTTCTGCGCGGCCGGCCGCGCCCTCGACGAGCGCCTCGCCGCGCTCGGCGGCCGCCGCGCGGTGGAGCGGGCCGAGTGCGATCTCGACTACGCCGAGGCCGCGGCGCGCTGGACCGGCGAGGCGCTCGCCGCCCTGGCGCCGCCGGTCGCCGCCGCGCCGTCCGCGATCCCCGAACCCGCCGCCACCGACGACGCCGCGCCGCGCGCCGCCGAGGTGCTGGAGCGGATCAACCTCAATTCATCGCGTTCCGACAAGCAGACCTGGCACCTCGAACTCGGCTTCGACGGTCCTCTGCCGGGGTTCGAGCCGGGCGACGCGCTCGACCTCTTCCCCGAGAACGATCCCGCAGCCGTCGACGCGGTGCTCGCCGCCGCCGGGCTGAACGGCGACGACGCGCTGCGCCGCGCCTGCGTCGCCGATCGCGACGTCACCACCTTGTCGCTCGCCACCCTCGAAACCTTCGTCGCCCGCACCGGCCACGCCGCGGCGCGCGCCCAGCTCGCCGACGGCGCGCGGGAGTGGCTCGCGGGACGGCAACTGATCGACCTGCTGGAGGCATTCCCGGCGCGGCTTTCGGCCGACGACTTCGCCGCACTCACCCGGCCGCTCGCGCCGCGGGCGTACTCGATCGCCTCGTCGCGGCGCGCCGAGCCCGACGCCATTCACCTGCTGGTCGGACGCACCGCCTGGCACGCCCACGGCCGCGACCGCGTCGGCGTCGCCTCCGGCTTCGTCGCCGACCGCCTCAAGCCGGGAGCGCGGGTAACGGTGCGTCTGCGCCCCAACCGCCACTTCCGCCCGCCCGAGCCCGGCACGGACGCGATCATGATCGGCGCGGGCACCGGCATCGCGCCGTTTCGCGCCTTCGTGCAGGCGCGTGCCGCCGCCGGGGCCGCCGGACGCAACTGGCTGATCTTCGGCGATCGCCGCTTCACCCACGACTTCCTCTATCAGACCGAATGGCGGCGGGCACTGCAGGACGGCGCGCTGGATCGGCTCGACCTCGCGTTCTCGCGCGACCAGCCGGAGAAGATCTACGTGCAGCACCGCATCCGCGAGCGCGCCCGCGATCTCGTCGATTGGATCGAAGGCGGTGCGCGGCTCTACGTCTGCGGCGACGCCGCGGCGATGGCGAAGGACGTCCGCCGCGCGGTGGTCGACGCCTTCGCCGAAGCCCGGACACTCTCGCCCGACGCCGCCGAACAGGCGGTGCGGCGGCTGGAGCGGGAGCGCCGCTATCTCCAGGACGTCTATTGAGGAGGACCGGACGATGACGGAATCCCTGTCCCGCAACGAGATCATCAAGGCGGCGAGCGCCTACCTGCGCGGCACCCTCAAAGAGGGCCTCGCCGAGACGGCCACCGGCGCGATCTCGGAAGACGACCAGCAACTGGTCAAATTCCACGGCATCTATCTTCAGGACGACCGCGACCTGCGCCCCGAGCGCGGCCGCAAGAAGCTCGAACCGGCGTTCGGTTTCATGGTGCGGCTGCGCCTGCCCGCCGGGGAGTGCTCCCCCGAGCAGTGGCTGGCGCTCGACCGCCTCGCCACCGACTACGGCAACGGCACCCTGCGGCTCACCACCCGTCAAACCTTCCAGTTCCACGGGGTGATCAAGTCCAACCTCAAGACCACGATCAAGGCGATCGACGCTGCCCTGCTCGACAGCATCGCCGCGTGCGGCGACGTCAACCGCAACGTCGTCGCCGCCGCCAACCCCCATCTCTCGGCTCTGCACCGCGCCGCCGCCGACTTAGCTCGCCGGATTTCCGAGCACCTGCTGCCGAAGACGGGCGCCTATCGGGAGATCTGGCTCGACGGCGAGCGCATTGCCGGCGGCGAGGAGGAGGCAGAGGCGGAGCCGATCTACGGCCGCACCTACCTGCCGCGCAAGTTCAAGATCGCGGTGGCGGTGCCGCCCGACAACGATGTCGACGTCTACGCCCAGGATCTCGGTTTCATTGCCGCGGCCGACGCCCGCGGCCGTCTCTCCGGATGGAACGTCACCGTCGGCGGCGGCATGGGAATGACCCACGGCGAGCCGGAGACCTACCCCCGCACCGCCGACGATCTCGGCTTCTGCCGCACCGCCGACGTCCTCGCCATCGCCGAGGCGGTGGTGACGGTGCAGCGCGACTGGGGCGACCGCGGCAACCGCAAGCACGCGCGCCTCAAGTACACCATCGAGAACCGTGGCCTCGACGCCTTCCGCGCGGAGGTCGAGCGGCGCTCCGGGGTGCGCCTCGCGCCGCCGCGGCCGGTACGCTTCGCCAACAACGCCGACCGCTACGGCTGGGTCGCGGGCGAGAATGGCCGCGAGCACCTCACGCTGTTCGTCGAGAACGGCAGGATCCGCGACATCCCCGGCGGCCCGCAACTGCTCTCCGGCCTGCGGGCGATCGCCGCAGTCCACGACGGCCTGTTCCGCCTCACCACCAACCAGAACGTCATCGTCGCCGACGTCCGGCCGGAAAACCGCGACGCGATCGCGGCACTGGCCGCGGAGCATCGGCTGGCGGAGAATGCGACGCCGGTGCGGCGCAACGCCATGGCCTGCGTGGCTTTGCCGACCTGCGGCCTGGCGCTGGCGGAAAGCGAGCGCTACCTGCCCGACCTCGTCACCGCGCTCGAAGCGCGGCTCGCCGCCCACGGCCTCGGCGAGACCGAGATCGTGGTGCGGATGACCGGCTGCCCGAACGGCTGCGCCCGCCCCTATCTCGCCGAGATCGGCTTCGTCGGCAGGGGACCGGGGCACTACAACCTCTACCTCGGCGGCGCGGCCGACGGCTCGCGGCTGTCCAAGCTCTACGCCGCCGATCTCGACGAGGCAGGCATCCTCGCCGCCCTCGATCCGCTGTTCGCCGAGTACGCCGCCGGCCGCGCGCCGGAAGAGCGCTTCGGAGATTACGCGATCCGCGCCGGAATCGTCGCCGCCACCGCCAACGGCGCCGATTTCCACGCCCGCACCGGGCCGTTGCGCGGCCGGAAGGAGGACTGACGATGCTGCCGGTCGTGTTCGATCTCGACAAGGTGACGGTGGCGCTGGTCGGCACCGGCGCGGCGGCGGTGCGCAAGCTCGCCACCCTCGACGCCGCGGGCGCGCGCCCGACCGTCTACGACACCGGCGCCTCGGAAGCGCTGCGGCGCCGCGCGGGCGAGCGCTACCGCCACGGCCTGCCGAACGTCTACGCGCCCGGCTCGCTGCTGTTCGTCGCCGGGGTGGCCGACGGCCTCGCGAGCAACATCGCCGCCGAGGCGCGGGCGCAGGGGGCTCTGGTCAACGTCGAGGACCGGAAGCCGTGGTGCGACTTCCACGTACCCGCGACGGTGCGGCGCGGCGACCTGCTGGTCGCCATCTCCACCTCGGGCAAAAGCCCCGCGCTGGCGGCCCGGGTGCGGCGCGCGATCGAGCGCCTGATCGGCCCCGAATGGGGCGGCAGGCTGGAGGCGGTGGCGACCCTGCGCAACCGCCTGCGGGCGCGCGGCCTGCCGATGCGCGAGGTCTCCCGGCGCACCGATGCCTTCCTCGACACTCGCAACTGGCTGCGTTAGCCGCGATCCTGCCGCCACAGTTCGTCGACCCGCAGCAGGCGTTCGCCCGCCGCGCGCAGGGTTTCGGGTTTCTTGGCGAAGTGGAAGCGGATCAGGTGGCGCACCGGCTCGCGGAAGAAGCTCGATCCCGGCACCGCCGCAACGCCGACGCGGCGCGCCAGCCATTCGGCGAAGCGGGCGTCATCCCAATCGGTGCCGTCGATGAACCCGGAAATATCCACCAGCACGTAATATGCCCCCTGCGGCGGGGTATAGACCAACCCCGCCGCATCGAGGCCGGCGAGGAAGATTTCGCGCTTTTCGGCGTAGGCGGCGGCGAGTTCGTCGTAGTACGCGGGCGGGAAGCGCAGCGCCGTCACTGCCGCCGCCTGCAACGGCGCGGCGGCGCCGACGGTGAGGAAGTCGTGGACCTTGCGCATACCGTCCACCACCTCCGCCGAGGCGATCGCATAGCCCAGCCGCCAGCCGGTGATCGAATAGGTCTTGGACAGCGACGAGCACGAAATCGTCCGCTCCGCCATCCCCGGCAGCGCGGCGATGTAGCCGTGCTTGTGGGGCGCGAAGACGATGTGTTCGTAGACCTCGTCGGCGATCATGAACACGTCGTAGCGGATCGCAAGGTCGGCGATGAACCGGAGTTCGTCGGCATCGAACACCTTGCCGCAGGGATTGGATGGGTTGCAGAGGATCAGCGCCTTCGGCCGCCGCGCCATCGCCGCCTCGAGCGCCGCACGGTCGAAGCCGAAGCCGGGCGGCACCAGCGGCGCGAACACCGGCACCGCACCGGAGAGGATCGCGTCGGCGCCGTAGTTCTCGTAGAACGGCGAGAACACCACCACCTCGTCGCCCGGATTGCACACCGTCATCATCGCCGCCATCATCGCCTCGGTGCTGCCGCAGGTGACGACGACGTGCCGGTCCGGGTCGATCTCAATGCCCATCAGGCGACTCTGCTTCTCGGCGATGGCACGGCGCAGACCGGCGTCGCCCCAGGTGATCGCGTATTGATGCGGCCCCTCGCGCATCGCCCGCTCTCCCGCCGCCAGCAACTCGGCGGGCGGGTCGAAATCCGGAAAGCCTTGGGAGAGGTTGATGGCGCCGTGGGCGTTGGCGACGCGGGTCATACGGCGGATCACCGATTCCCCGAATCCCCGAATACGTTCGCTGGTGGAGGGCATTTTCACCTGTTTTTAGCGTTGATAATTCATTTCAACACTGTATCATCTGTAAAGTTGATTCTGCAATATACATCGGGATCGTCGCGCCACATGCTGAAGCCATCGAAAAAGACGCTGTTCGCCATCGAGGCGGTTCTCGACATTGCCTTCAACGGCGGCGGCGAGCCGGTGCAGAGCCGTGATATCACCCAGCGCCAGGGCATTCCGGCCCGATACCTCGAACAGACTTTGCAGGCTTTGGTGCGCAACGGCATCCTCCAGGGCGTGCGCGGCCCGCGCGGCGGTTATCGACTGACGCGGGAGCGCCGCCGGATTTCGGTCGGCGACATCGTCCGCGCGGCGCAGAAGGATGAAAAAGCCGACGCCGGAGATGAGGACCCCATCTCACAGATCGGCGCGCAGGTAATTCGCCCGATGTGGGCCGCGCTCGAAGCCACGCTCGACGAACAGCTCAGCACGCTGAGCGTCGAGACTCTCTGCAAGCGCACCGCCCATGCCGGCATCCTGAGCGCCGCCCAGTCCCGCCTGACCTGGGAGATCTGAAGCCGCACAGGGAACCGCATCGGACCGGCCCACCGCAACGGGCCCGCGGGATTTGATGGGAGCAGCTTGCACCGCGTCACCAATGCTAAAGCGCCACAGAGCTTTTCGCGATGTGGTCCCCCCGATGACCCTGCGGAAAGCGCGACGCTCCATTGCCGCCTCGCCGCAGGAACGACCGACAGGAGCCTGAAGATGACCAACTCCCTCTCCCCCCGCACCCGCACCGCGCGCGCCGGCGTCGACGCCGATACCGCCCACGGCGCAATCACGCCGCCGCTGGTCGCCTCGTCGAACTTCTCGTTCGCCGGGTTCAATACCAAGCGCACCTACGACTACACCCGCAGCGGCAACCCGACCCGCGACATTCTCGGGCACGCCATCGCCGACCTCGAAGGCGGGTTCGACGCGGTGATCACCTCCACCGGCCTCTCGGCGCTGGATCTCGCGTTTTCCCTTGCCGATGCGGGCGATCTGATTCTCGCGCCGCACGACTGTTACGGTGGCACCTACCGCCTGCTGCGCACCCGCGCCGCCAAGGGCCACTTCCGTATCAAGTTCGCGGACCTCACCGACGCCGACGCCCTCGACGATGCGTTCTCCGAAGCGCCGAAGCTGGTGCTGATCGAAACCCCGAGCAATCCGCTGCTGCGCATCACCGACATCGCCGCGGTGGCGGCGCGCGCCCACGCCGAGGGCGCCCTGGTGATCGCCGACAATACCTTCCTCTCGCCGGTGCTACAGCGCCCGATCGAACTGGGGGCCGACGTGGTGGCCCACTCGACGACCAAGTACCTCAACGGCCACTCCGACGTGGTCGGCGGCGCGGTGGTGTCGAAAACCCGCGAACTCCACGAAATCCTCGCCGCCACCGCCAACGCCGTCGGCATCACCGGCGCGCCGTTCGACAGTTGGCTGGTGCTGCGCGGCCTGCGCACACTCGACCTGCGGGTCCGCGCCCAGACCGAAACCGCCGACCGAGTGGCACGCTTCCTCGACGCGCGGCCGGAGGTGGCGAAGGTGTACTACCCCGGCCTCGCTGCGCACCCCGGCCACGCGATCGCCGCACGGCAGCAGGACGGATTCGGCGCAATGCTGAGCTTCGAACTGCGCGAGGCGGCGGCGGTGGAGCGCTTCGTCACCGCGCTGACGCACGAGGACGGCCTGTTCAGCCTCGCGGAATCCCTCGGCGGCTTCGAAAGCCTGATCGCTCATCCGGCGACCATGACCCACGCGTCGATGGACCCGGCGGCGCGTGCCGTGGCGGGGATCGGCGACGCGCTGCTGCGGGTCTCGGTGGGCCTGGAAACCGCGGACGACCTCGTCGCCGCGCTGGAGCGCGCGTTCGCCGCCGCGTTCCATCCCGCCGCCGCCTGATACCTTTCAGAACCCAGCTACGCCGCCGTCCTTGCGCCAGTCGGAACCGGCGACGTAGCCGCCGCCTCCGGGCAGCCGCACCGCCGCCTGGGCGCCGCCGAACGGGCTCTGCGGCACCATCGGCTCGACCGTCAGCCGATGGCCGAGATCGGCGAGCGCGGCGACGGTGGCGGCGGGGAGACCCGCCTCCACCGCCACCGCCAGCCCGCCGGTCACCCGCCAGCGCGGCGCGTCGATCGCCGCCTGCGGATTTTGCCCGGCGCCGACCAGGCGCAGCGCCATCTGCACGTGGCCTTGCGCCTGCATCGCTCCGCCCATCAGGCCGAAGCTCGCCCATGGGGCGCCGCCGCGCGTCAGGAAACCGGGGATGATGGTGTGGAACGGCCGTTTGCGCGGACCGACGCGGTTGGCATACCCTTCCGCCAACACGAACCCGTTGCCGCGATTCTGCAACGAGATACCGGTGCCCGGCACCACCACGCCGGAGCCGAAACCCATGTAGTTGGACTGGATGAACGACACCATCATCCCCGAGGCGTCGGCGGCGGTGAGATAGACCGTGCCGCCCGGCCGCGGTGCGCCGAAGCTCGGCAACCCGGCGGCGCGACGGTCGACCAACGCGGCGCGGGCGTCGAAATAGGCGGAATCGAGAAGCGCGGCGGCGGGAAGTGCCATCGCTTCCGGATCGGCGACGTAACGCTCGGCGTCGGCGAAGGCGAGCTTCATCGCCTCGATCTGCAGGTGCAGGCTCTCGACACCGTCCGGATCCAGATCCCGCGCACCGAGGCGTTCGAGGATGCCGAGCGCGATCAGCGCCGCGAGGCCCTGGCCGTTGGGAGGGATTTCGTGCAGTTCGGCATCGCCGAAGCTCTGCGACAAGGTGCCGCACCAATCGGCGCGGTGATCGGCGAGATCGGCGGAGTCCAACGCCGCGCCGTGCTCGGCGGCGGATGCGACGATCCGCGCCGCCAGTTCGCCGCGGTAGAAATCCTCGCCGCCGCTCGCGGCGATCGCATCGAGGCTGCGGGCGAGGTCGGGATTGCGGAAAACCTCCCCCGGACGCGGCGCACGGCCGCCGGGCAGGAAGGTGGCCGCGAAACCGGGCTGACCCGCGAGCAGCTTGCCACCCCGCTCCCACAACCCGGCGATCGTCGGCGAGACCGGAAAGCCATCGCGCGCGTAGGCGATCGCGGGCTCGGCGACCTCGGCGAGGGACAGACGCCCGAACCGGCGCGACAGCGCCGCCCAAGCCGAGACCGCGCCCGGTACCGTCACCGCTTCCCAGCCGCGTTCGGGCATTGCCGCGAGTCCGGCGAAGCGCTCGGGCGTCCACCCGGCGGGGGAGCGGCCCGAGGCATTGAGGCCGTGAAGTTCGGACCCGTCCCAGACGATCGCGAAGGCGTCGCTGCCGAGGCCGCAGCCGGTCGGCTCCACCACCGTCAGGGTCATCGCCGCGGCGAGCGCCGCGTCGGCCGCGGTGCCGCCCTTGAGCAGCATTCGCAATCCCGCCTGCGCCGCCAGCGGCTGCGAAGCCGCGACGGCGTTGGCGGCCAGCACCGGCTGGCGGCCGGAAACGTAGGGAAGCGCATACTCCATGGTGGCTCTCCTCGCTCAGCCGGAAAGGGCGGCGTCGAGGTCGGCGATCAGGTCCGCCGGATCCTCCAGCCCCACCGAGACGCGGAACGTCCCCTCCCCCGTCCAGTCGCGATAGGCCTGCGCCGCACGCCCTTCGAGACGGAAGGACGACCGCAGCAGATCCTCGGCGGGAATGTGAAAGATCAGGCTGCGGGTCTTGCCGAGCGAGACCGCGTAGGCGAACACCTTCACCCGGTCGGCGATTTGCCGCGCCAGCGCCGCGCCGTCGGCGGCGGAGAACGCCACCATGCCCGAGAAGTTGCGCATCTGGCGACGCGCGAGATCGTGCTGCGGGTGGTCGGGCGAGCCCGGCCACCACGCCCGGCGCACGCGCGGGTGGTTGCCGAGAAATTCCGCCACCGCCGCCGCGTTGGCCTGATGCGCCGCCATCCGCAGAGGCAGGGTTTCGAGGCCGCGCAGGATCAGCCACGCGGCGAACGGGTTGATGACGCCGCCGAAGTGGATCGCCGCGACCTTGCGCAGCGCCGCGATCTCCTCCCCTCCGCCGATCACCGCGCCGCCGAGGGCGTCGCCGTGGGCGCAGGCGTATTTGGTGAGGGAATGGACGACGAAATCGGCGCCGAAGTCGATCGGCCGGGTGGCGACCGGCGTTGCCATCGTCGAGTCCACCGAGAGTTTGGCCCCGGCCTCGTGGGCAAGGCGCGCGATCGCGGCGATGTCGGCGAGACGCAGGATCGGGTTGGCGGGCGTCTCGATATGCACCAGCCGGGTCTCCGGCCGCAACGCCGCCGCCACCGCGGCAAGGTCGGAGGTGTCCACCGCCGTCACCGCGATGCCGTAGCGCGGCAGGATATCGTGCGCCAGCTCCGCCACCCCGGCGTAGCAGACGTCGGAGACCACCAGATGGTCTCCCGCGCCGAGGGTGTGGAGGAACAGCCCGGTCACCGCCGCCATGCCGCTGGCGAAGGCGAGCGCCGCCTCGCCGCCGTCGAGAGCCGCGAGGCGGCGTTCCAGTAGATCGACCGTGGGATTGCTCCAGCGCGAGTAGAAGTGCGGCATCGCCGCGCCGAGGTCGTTGGCGGAAAAGCCGACGGCATCCGGATCGGCGAAGAAGCTGGTGGCGGGCACCAGCGGGCTGCCCATCGGCTCGCCCGGCCGCGCCTCCGCATCGCCTGCGTGGATCGCCTGGGTCGCGGTTTTCATGGTCATCGCTGCATCGTCCTAGTTTTGCGCCGCCGCGCGCGGCCGCCAGAGGCTGGCGGGATCATCGGCGGGCACCAGCCGCCCGGCGCGCATCGCCAGCACCCGGTCGGAAATGTGCCGCACCACCGCGAGGTCGTGGGAGATGAACAGATAGGAGAGGCCGAAGTCCTCCTTCAGTTCGGCGAGGAGATTGAGTATCTGCGCCTGGACGGAAACGTCCAGCGCCGAAACCGGCTCGTCGCACACCACCAACGAGGGCCGCAGCACCAGCGCCCGGGCGATGCCGATGCGCTGGCGCTGGCCGCCGGAAAACTCGTCGGGGTAGCGCCGCGCCGACTTCGCCATGGATTTCCTCATGCCGGGAGGTTTCACGCTCGATCTTGAAAACGTGGTCGCGCCCAGCCGATCCAAAGTCAGTCCGCATTGGGGAGATAAGCAACGCCTCAACCAAGGACATGCAGCCTTCCGCCGTCATTCGCGGGCGCCGGTTGGAATCCGTGACCGTCGGCAAAATGCCGGGGCGCCAAGTCATCATCTACGACAAGCGCAAAGCGGCCATCGATAAGAAGGCGTTCTTCTGGTTCGACGTCTGGGGGATCAACCGACACACCAAGCCGAACGTTTGGCGGGTAGAGCTTCGCGCAGGAAAGAAAGAACTGAAAGAGCGGAGACTGATCACCACGTTCGCAGACTTTGAATGCGCAATCGGCGACGTTTACACGGACATCGCGGAAACGGTCCGCTATCACGAGCATCACCAGACAGACAGCAACGTGAGCAGACAGACCCAACACCCGCTTTGGGATGCCGCACAGGCAACGCTCCAAGAGCGTCTATTCGCGTTCCGCTCGGGACTCTGTGCGGATCAAGTGAGGGAGGTGTTCCGCGACCAACAGTGCGAAATCTACCTCCAGCAGACCCAGGGATTGATGGCTGGCCTATCGGTTGCCATGGGCGTCCCGGAAGCCGAGCTTGTGGATTTCCCCAGGAAGCTCGCGGGCATCCTTGCCCGGAGGATCACCGAACCCGGCAACACCTTCCACGAAAGCCGGGAGCGCGCGGAGCAGCGACTACATTTCATAGCCTGAAACTTAAGTGCCACTTGCCCGGGATTCCGCAAAATCCGGCACTCTCAGAACAGACCGGCGCGATCGAACGACGACAACATTCTTAGAACCAGCCAATATCGCACGAAATAAGCCGACTGCGATCGCGCCGTAATCAATGTGACCCGTTCCTCAAGAGGCTTGGTGGTTGCGCCACCCTTGCGTGCCGCCATCCAGCGCTCGCTATCTAGACACGCACTCCCCCAAGCGGTAGGTTGAATAAGCACACGTCGGTTCGGGGGGATCGGCATCATGGCCGGACTATCATTCGAAGTTCTCGTTGACGACACACTCGCTAGCATCTCTTCTGCGCCCGAGCTGATTGGCGTAGTCAAGAAGCGAATTCTCAGCCTAATCAATGACTTTGAAGATTCAAATTGGCGCTACCCAAAGTTCCAAAGCTATTTGTGGGACAATATCGCCCAGACAGCGTTGTCTGAGAGAGAGCGCTCAGCTCTCGTTGACCAGAGCCACAGCACCCTCATTGCTGCGGCTCAAAACCTCCGGCTTACGGATAACGATACGATTGGCCAGGGAAGTGAGATAGCCGAGGTTTTTCTCTACGGCTTAATGCGACATCACTTCGGAGCACTCCCCGTTGTCCCGAAGATTTTCTACAAGCAGAACGCCCAAGATAACGCCAAAGGCGCTGACAGTGTTCACATCGTTGTAGATGGAGATGACTTCACACTGTGGTTCGGTGAAGCTAAATTCTACAATTCAATCTCCGACTATCGCCTCGATTCCATTGTAACGTCGGTAATCAACTCGTTAACGACAGATAAGCTCAAAAAGGAAAACGCTATTATTACGAGCGTTTCAGACCTTGATGGCTTACCTCTCACGACCGCTCTACGAACCAAGATTAAGGCCGCTTTGGACAACAGAGAATCCATCGACGGCCTAAAACCCAAGATCCATATACCCATTCTATTATTACACGAATGTGCGCTTACGTCTAAAGCGAAGGACCTCACTGAGTCATATAAAGCCGAGATAATCGCCTTTCACAAAGAGCGAGCACAAGCCTATTTCTTAAAGCAAATCTCCGCGTCTGGCGCCGTTCACAAATACAGTGACATCAACTTTCATATAATTCTCTTTCCCGTCCCTAGCAAAGAGAAGATTGTCGATGCCTTCGTGAAGGCCGTGACCTTCTACAAGGGGCAAAAATGATGGACGCTTTTGAAACTTGCCATGAAATAAATCACCTCCTCTCATCGAAAAACGAAGTTGAGGCGAGAAATCTCCTGATACGTCTCCTTGCCGATCTCGCCCTCACGGAGACCGCCTATCCTCCGGTTGTAAATCAGATGATCCGGGCGACCGGATTATTTCCTTATTTACAGCTCTCGAATGCATCATGGGATCAGAAATTTGTTCATCAGGCGTTCGCGGTCGATGTCGGGAGACGCGTCGCAACCCTGCATCGCGAACAGTCGAGTGTTCTCGCTAAACTTCTCGATGGGAAAAGCATCGCCGTAAGCGCTCCGACCAGCTTTGGCAAGAGCTTTATCATTGATGCATTCATCGCAGCAAAGCAGCCCGACAATGTCGTGATCATCGTCCCTACTATCGCCCTAATGGATGAAACACGTCGACGGATATTCAAGAAATTCTCCGAACAGTACACAATCGTCACCGCGCCAGAAACGCGCCTCGGACCAAAGAACATCCTGATATTCCCGCAGGAGCGTGCCTTTGGATACATCTCCGCACTTCAGACGATAGACTTACTGGTTGTCGATGAATTCTACAAGGCAAGCCAAGCACATGATCGAGATCGCGCCCCCTCGCTCATCAAGGCAATCCTGCGGCTATCAAAGAAAGCGAAGCAACGCTACTACCTAGCCCCCAATATAAAGACGCTCGGTGATAACGCGTTTACGCGAGATATGGAGTTCGTTGAGCTACTTGATTTCAACACTGTTTATCTGGACATCAAAGAACTCTACAAGGATATTAATGGAAACGAGGAGAAGAAGGGCCGCATACTCATCGATCTGATTTCATCCGGAAATCAGAAATCGTTGGTATATGCGGGCACCTACACCGAGATCGCGAAAATCTCCACAATCGCCATTTCTAAAATCGCCCCCGTTGACCGCTTATACACCAGCGCCTTCGCGAAATGGCTACGCCACAACTATCAACCAGACTGGATTTTGGCCGATTTAGTTGACCGAGCGATCGGCGTCCATAATGGACGCATGCATCGGTGTCTGAGCCAGCTCCAAATACGTCTTTTTGAGTATCCTGATGGCTTTGATAGCATTGTATCCACATCATCAATTATCGAGGGCGTAAATACGTCCGCTCAGAACGTAATAATTTGGAAAAGCAAGCTCGGACAATCAAACCTGAAGAATTTTACGTATAAAAATATTATCGGCCGAGGAGGACGGATGTTTAAATACTTCGTCGGGAATATATTCCTTCTCGACACCCCTCCTACATCTGAAGACACCCAACTGGAGATCGAATTTCCTGAAGAACTCCTGGGCACATTGGACGAATATCAAGACGCGGATTCGCTCACCGATAGGCAAATCGAACGAATCATTGAGTACAGAACCCAGATGTCATCGATCATCGGCGCGGACAACTTTGAACGCGTTCGGCGAGAAAATTTGCTGCAAGATAGCGATGCAGATTTTTTGCTGCGCCTCGCGAATGACATGAATAAGAACCGCGACGACTGGCGCGGATTTGGGTATCTGAATTCGAATAACCCCGAACATTGGGGCACGATGCTCTATAAAATACTTAGACTTAAACCGGGTAATTGGGAAACTCAATTCAGCAAGCTCGTAGAGGCCACGAAGGTTATTGCCTACAATTGGGAGATAGACCTCCCCAGTCTTCTCTCCCGCCTAAAGCGGCGCGATATCGACATTGACGACTTTTTCAAGCTAGAGCGAACGATCACGTTCAAGCTGTCAGCCCTTCTTAGCGACGCAAACGAGCTTCATAAAATGATCGTCAATTCGTCAGTCGATATCTCTCCCTTTATCGTACGCATGAGTCGGGCATTTTTGCCGAGCGCCGTCTATCATCTTGAGGAGTACGGGCTTCCGCGCATGATCTCGAAGAAAATTCACGCGGCAGGGCTCATCAATTTCCTTGATCCAGAGATGGATCTCTTAGCAGCGCTCGAACGCTTCAATCGCCTCGGCCTAGAGGCGGTTCTCGCAATCAAGTCGCTCGGGCCGTTCGATAGGTACGTCGTCAAGTTCTTCTTCGATGGGATCACTCCCGACGAGGTCGTCACAGCCAAAGGCGGCGAATAGCTGTTGCTGGTGCCCGGAAGCAACTCCTGAAACCTCCCGCCCCTTCTTTTCAATCCACCTCAAACTGCCTCGCTGACGGCGATGGAGCAGCGTTGCGCTAGGGGGCTCCTCGTCCCCCGCCGCCGCTGCTTCCGCTGTGCTTCCGCAACGAAAAACGCCTCAGCCGATTTCTCAGCTAAGGCGTTGATATATTTGGTTGCGGGGGCCAGATTTGAACTGACGACCTTCAGGTTATGAGCCTGACGAGCTACCGGGCTGCTCCACCCCGCGGGAAGGGTCTATGCTGAAGAGGAAAGCGCCCGGACGAGAGGGTTCGGGCGCTTGGTGTGTTTG
>QKGW01000525.1 GCA_003250275.1 Alphaproteobacteria bacterium | reverse complement strand
GACCAGTTGGGCGCAAATTCTCCTGAAGTTCGTGCTCGCGCACCCGGCGGTGACCTGCGTCATCCCCGGCACCGGCAGCGCGCGGCACATGGCCGACAACGTCCGCGCCGGCGCCGGCCCCTACCCCGACGCCGCGCTCAAAAAACGGATGATCGCCGAGATCATCGGCTGACCGCGCCCGGGCGCTAGGGCAGCGGCGGCAATCCCTCGCGGGCGCGGATCATGTCGACGAGCTGGCGCAGGCCCGGCTGGGCGCGGGCACGGGCGGAGGAGTAGACGCACATCGGCGGCCCGTCCGACGACCACTCGGGCATGACGACCTCCAACTGCCCGGCGGCGACCGCCTCGGCGGCGCAGCGTTCGAGCATGTAGGCGAGGCCGACGCCCGCGATCGCTGCGGCGAGAGTCGAGGCGGTCTCGTTGACCGCGAACCGTCCGCGCACGTCCACCTCGACCATCGCCGTGCCGTCGCCGAGCTCCCACTTGTAGGGCGAGCCGTCGCCCAGCAGCACCCGGATGCAGTCGTGGCCGCGTAGGTCGTCGGGGCCGCGCGGACGGCCACGGCGGGCGAGGTAGGCGGGCGCGCCCACCACCACCCAACGCAACGGCCGGGTCAGCGCCGCCGCCACCATGTCCTCGGGAACGGTATCGCCGTAGCGGATGCCGGCGTCGAACCCCTCCGCCACCACGTCCACCGGCCGGTCCTCGACCACCGCCAGCAGGCGCACCTCGGGATAAGCCGCGGTGAACTCGGCGAGCACCGGCGCCAACAGCAGCCGCGCCGCGTCGCGCGGCACGTTGAGACGCAGTTCGCCCACCGGCCGCTCGCGGAACGCCTCGAGCTCGGCCAACGCATCGCCAATCCGGCCGAAGCCCTCTTCCAGCTTCGCCGCCAGCACCGCGCCCACCGGCGTCGGCACGACGGTCCGGCTGGTGCGGTTGAGCAGGCGCACGCCGAGACGGGCCTCGAGCTTCTTCATCGCGTGGCTCAGAGCCGAGGTGGAGAAGCCGAGCTCGATCGCCGCGGCCTTGAAACTGCGCCGCCGGACGATGGTAGTGAAGAGCTTGAGATCGGCGAGATCGGAGCGGGAGAAGGCCGGCATACGGTCACCGTTTTGTTGAACTGAGTTCAACATACGATGCGCCAATTTTCAAGGAGCGCATGGTAACGTCCAGGCGTTCGGCAGGGGACTCCCGATCGCGGAGACCCGCCATGACCGATCCCGACGCTGCGCAGCCTGCGGCCGGGTATCGCGTCGCCCCGATCCCGGCAGATATCGCAGACCTGCCGTTTTCCGCCTCCGGGGCGGGAGGCCACCTGACCCGACTTTGGACATGAACGGAGACCCGACTATGGAACGCATCGCCCTCGGCCCCTTCGAAACCTCGCGCGTCGCCCTCGGCACCTGGGCGATCGGCGGCTGGATGTGGGGCGGCACCGACGAAGCGGAATCGATCGCCGCGATCCGCGCGGCGGTGGAACGCGGCGTCACCCTGATCGACACCGCGCCGGTTTACGGTTTCGGCCGGTCGGAAGAAATCGTCGGCAAAGCGCTCGCGGGCGGCCTGCGGCAGAAGGCGGAGATCGCCACCAAATGCGGCCTCGCCTGGAGCGACGGCAAGGTGTTCCGCGACAGCCGCGCCGCGCGCCTGCGCACCGAGGTCGAGGACTCGCTGCGCCGCCTCGGCACCGACGTCATCGACCTCTACCAGGTCCACTGGCCCGACCTCGAAACCCCGTTCGACGAAACCGCGCGCGTCCTCGAAGACCTGAAGGCGGCGGGCAAGATCCGCGCCGTCGGCGTCTCGAACTACGCCCCGGCGCAGATGGACGCCTTCCGCGCCGTCGCCAAGCTCGACGCGGTGCAGCCGCCCTACAACCTGTTCGAACGGGAGATCGAAGCCGACGTTCTGCCCTACGCCGCCGCCAACGGCCTCAAAGTGCTGTGCTACGGCGCGCTGTGCCGCGGCTTGCTGGCGGGGCGCATCGGCCTCGACACCCGCTTCACCGGCGACGACCTGCGCCGCCACGATCCGAAGTTCCAGCAGCCGGTGTTCGCCAACTACGTGGCGGCGATCGACGCGCTGCGCGACTTCGCCCGCGAGCGGTTCGGCAAGTCGCTGGCGGCGTTGGCGGTGCGCTGGGTGCTCGACCAGGGCCCGACGATCGCCCTGTGGGGCGCGCGGCGGCCGGATCAGCTCGACCCGGTGGCGGAGATCGACGGCTGGCGCCTCGACGACGCGGCGAAGGCCGAGATCGACGCGATCCTCGCGCGCCACGTGCCCGAGCCGATCGCGCCGACCTTCATGGCACCGCCGGAGAAGCGCCCCTAAGCGGCGCTCGACACCTTGTCGGCGACGTCGGAGTCCGGATCGGGTTCGAGGCGGATGATCACGATGTGGTTGGGCACACCGAGACGAAGCGGCACGCCCGCCCACACGCCGACGCCGTTGGAGACGAACATCCGCATCTCGTCGACCGTATACCAGCCGCCCGCGTACCCGGCATTGGCCGAGGCGGTGAGCCCCTTGAGCGGCCAGATCTGGCCGCCGTGG